>DUGT01000022.1:29918-33208 GCA_013331275.1 Methanosarcina sp.
TCTGCTGAAGATTCTGCTGAAGACTCTAATGAAGATTCTGCTGGTTTATCTATTTCTGATTGGATGTCTGTCATTACTTACCCCCCCTTTTGTTTAATTGCTAACGCAATTTTTTCATACCTGGTTTCACCAGTTAGTATACTTCGTAATTATATATCTCTAATGAAAGTATGTTTAGGAACTAGGATTCTGTAAGGTAAATATCTCTCTACGTATTTTTGTAGCTTCGCTTTTTATAGCCTCGACTTTTATAGTTTTGCCTTTAATAGCCTTGTCAACTGTAGCTTTTTGTCTAAGTTAAAATAAAAAGTTTAAAATAAAAAGTTTTAACCTGAGAAATTTCAGGTATAAACCCTCAATTCAGATTTCAGGTATAAACCCTCAGTTCAGATTTCAGGTATAAATCTTCAATTCAGGTTTCAGGTCCTGAAAACCTCACTCTTTCTAAGCCAGTCAATATCTGATTGATATAGAAGCCTGAGGTCTTTAAGCCCTAGCTTCAGCATAGCAAGCCGGCTAACTCCGAGCCCCCAGGCGAGAACAGGGTCTTTAATCCCTAAAGGCTCAGTAACTTCTTTTCTGAAAACGCCTGCACCTCCAAGTTCAACCCAACCCAGGTCGTCCACGTAGACTTCAGGTTCCACACTTGGTTCAGTGTATGGAAAATATCCGGGACGGAAGCGGACTTCTTCGAATCCCATCCTGTGGTAGAATTCTGCCAGTAAGCCGAGCAGGTCTGCAAAAGACATATCTTTGTCCATTACAACCCCCTCAAGCTGCTCGAACTCCGGAGTATGGGTAGGGTCAATGGTTTCCCTGCGGTAAGCCCTATCAATGCAGAAAGCTTTTACAGGTGATTCGGGGTGGTCAGCCAGATATTTGACAGTGACGGATGTTGTATGGGTTCTCAGTACGTTGCGTCTTGCAAGCTCCTTATCCCAGGTTCCGCCCCAGCCGCAGGAGTCGATTTCTCCTCCGTGCTCATGCATTGCAGCAACCTCTTCAAAGTATTCAGTCGGAAGCTGACAGGTACTACCCAGGTGGAAAGTGTCCTGCATATCCCTTGCGGGGTGATCCTGAGGCTGGAAAAGGGCATCGAAATTCCAGAAAGAACTCTGGATGATACCGCCTTTAATCTCGGAAAATCCCATTTCCAGGAAGATCTGGCGCATCTGCTCTATAAGACGTCTGTAAGGATGAATCTTGGCTCCATAAAGGGGTTTAGGAGTAATATCAAGGCGGTAAGGCCTGAACTTTTTCTCCTTCCAGGCTCCGCTCTTCAACAAGTCGGGCGTGAGCTGAGCAATTTCCTCTTCAAGGACAAGCCCCTGGATGGCAAGTGTATTTCCTGCATCAGTTATGGAAACAGTCCTGAACTTTTCTTCGTGTTTTATGATAAGTTTACGCTTGAGAAGATCCTTTATTGTTCCTTGGTCGGCCCCAATCTCTTCAAGGGTTTTTGCTTTGTCTGTGAAAGCTGCAAGGGTTTCTTCATCTTTTCCTGCATTCACTTTTCCCGACGGTACCATTACCCCGTTTTCAACTTTCGCCCATCCTTTTTTTACGAGCCAGCCGGTTGCAATCCCTACCATATGCGGAGAGAAATGGCTTTTCAGTTCTTCAAGCGAGGTAGGGTTTTTCAGAAAGTCAATAATCTGGCGCTCCGGAAGCCCGTTTTTTGTGTACTCTTCTCCTTCCTTTGTAAGGGAATAACGTTCAACTACCTTTTCAGAAACCAAAACCAGCCCTTTCTCCTCAAGCATGAAAGCCGCCTGCATTGCCGCATCCACCTGCAGTCCTGATTTCTCCTCCAGCCTTTCGGGAGCAGCAGATCCTATTTCCTCAAGGGCAAGCAAGACTTTTTTCTCGTTGATTGTGAGGTTGTCCTGAATACTCATATATGATCACATCCTGAAATTCCTGAAACATTGTGAGTTCATTATTATAACAGGTCAATTTTCATAAAGTTTAATTTGTAAAGTTATTTTTGAATTTATCTGACAAATTTACTTTGCAAAGCCGTCTTGTAAACGATATTTATCAACTAATTTGCAATGTTATTTCTTATAAATTATATTATATTCGTCAAGGTGTTCTCTTGCCTGTTCCCGCTTCTCCTGATGGTCTTTGAGGAACTCGTACATCTTTTCAGCCGCAAGCTGCTTGCATGAGCCACACATCCTGGTGCCACAGACACATTCTTCTCTTATTTCCAGCAGTTCATCATCATTTTCCGCCAGGTGGAAAAGCAACAGTTCGAAGACAGAACATTCATCAGGTTTTCCACCCAATTTTTTCTGTTCTTCAAGGGTTACACAACCGCCGGTCTTTGCCCTTTTTACTTTTTTTGCGCCTTCTTTCGGGTCGTCAGTTAGAGCAATATAACTGTCAGGGATGCTGCTCGACATCTTTCCTCCCTGTAACCCACTCATGAAGCGGTGATAGGTAGATGCAGGAGGAATGAAAGCATAGCCTTCGAACTCAGCAGCTACTTCAGCTACAATCTCATCCAATATTTTTCGTGTAAGTTTCCATACTTTTCTGAAAACAAAATATTCTTCGTAACCTGAGAATTCATACGGTTTAATTTCATTAGCAAATTTCGAGATCTCTTCAAGCTCGGCCGTGAAGTATCTTTTTTTCTCAGGCTGGTTTATCTGCGAAACAAGTCTTTCCAGGAACGGATAGTCAGGATTTTGAATTATGTCCAGGTGCTCTTCATAGAGTTTCACCTTACCCGGAATTCGTTTTTTGAGTTCCTGTAACGCTTCCTTCAGGGCTCCCTTGCTGCGTACGCTCAGGTATTTCCCACCATTTGCGTTTTCTCTCTCCTCTATCCTGAACATGCTCATCTTGCCTGCAAGTCCTCGCGTCAGCCGAAGGTGAGGGTCCTGGTCAGGCCCTACAGGAACAACAACCGGCTTTGGTCCTCCGAATTCTTCAAGCTGTGGTTGAAGAATATCAGCGGCCTGGGTTGCTACACTTATCATATGGGAAAGGTTTGTCTCTCCCGAAAACCCATAAATAGCGCTCAATTCAGAGAAATTAACCTTGACACCGAGCTCAAATGCGAGGTCTTTAACGCTGTCACATCCTGACTGGAAGTAAATAAGGCCATCGGGCTTAAAACCAAGAGCGATAAGACTTAGTATATACTCTTCTACTCCTATTTCCCTGCATTTTTTCCAGGAAAAACCGCGTACTGAGAATGCCTCTCTGTCCGCAATCCCTACAAAAGCCGATGCTCCCCTTTGCTGGTGCCAGATTATCTGGTCCATAACCATCTTGTG
>DUGT01000022.1:33236-43395 GCA_013331275.1 Methanosarcina sp.
GGAAAAACCGCGTACTGAGAATGCCTCTCTGTCCGCAATCCCTACAAAAGCCGATGCTCCCCTTTGCTGGTGCCAGATTATCTGGTCCATAACCATCTTGTGCCCGAGGTGAACTTTCCCTGAAGGCATAAAGCCATCCATTACCGAAAAAGGGGCACCTGTCCTCATGGCCTCTGCAATCTGTTCATAGTCACGGTGCCCGAAGATAACTCTTCTCCGCATATACATATGTGGGGAGGGGATTTCAGGAAGTACGTTATCAAATGGGGAAATCCCGAACTCTTCGAATAACTTGGAATAGTCAGTAATCTCGCTTGAACTCCACGGGTCAAGTTTATTAGTCATAAAGTCCCTCGTTGGCTGCCGATTTTCTGGGAAAAGCCTCAGACAGGCAGCTTTCTCTTGCTGAAAATATTTAAAGATATGAATGCAGTTCCAGCTAAATTGCTCTTTAAGAATACGTGCTAATATGTAAATGTTTATCCTTGAGCATTCAATTTGATAAATTGATATTAGTTTAATTTACTCTTCTCAAATCGTTTGGGGATATTTTCAAATTGTTTTTACACTAATGCTGCAAGTATATCCATGATTGATGCTTTACCTTATTCTTCATTGGTTCCTTTTTTCATTGTGACTATAAAGGTAAATTACATGCGAATCCCTTACTACACCCATTTGTTGTCTATAAAATTATACCGTTACATTTACTTTCTATGATATGGCGATAGCTATTGAGAAATATCAAAAATATAAAGGTCTACACTTTTTTGGGGACGGAAGACAAAAATCTCTGGATGTCATTAAAATTTGAAGGCCTTTGTGAATATAATCTCAACTAATAACAATAAATATACTATTTTATATAAAAACTTAAATAGTCTTTTATATAAGAAGCATAATATCTGTTTATAAATATTACTTCAAGTTTTTGGCATCTCAAGTACTATTTTTTTCGGCAGCTTCTGAAGTCTTGATTGATGTCGACCGATTTATAGTGTATTCATACTAGGTTTGACAAAATCCAAAAACACTAGAGAATCTCTGATTTTAAAATCTCAGTTATTTTTGATATGTACAATATCTTTGAAGAAAAAAGTCGGTAATGAGATCGATAAAGGGAGAGGTAACAAATGCCTGATTCTGTGAGTATTAAAAGCGTTAAGGGACCCATTATTAGGGAATCTAGAACTACTATGAGCGTTGCTAACAAGAGCATAGAGAATATTGCTAAAACCATCGTGGAATATGAAAAAAACAAGATTGATTTGGGTTCTATCCACATAGATGGAAATAAACCTGAGCTCTGGGTAGGAGATCAACTATTATCCAAAAACGGGTTTGCGATCTCGCAGAACAAGACACGTTTTTTTACAATAGCTGCTGACGCCAATAATAGTGCCTTCGATATTGCCCATCCAGATGACGGTCATTATACTATCAGAATGGATGGAAGAAACGCCAAGCTAAGCGTAGGAGCTGCCTCAATAGATGGAAATAAATCTGAGATCTTGATCGGAGACCATTTATTATCCAAAAATGGATTTGCTATTATACAGAATAAGTCCCGTTTTTTTACAATAGCCGCTGACGCCAATAATAGTGCCTTTGACATTGCTCATCCTGATAACGGTCATTATACTATCAGGATGGATGGACGGAATGCCAAACTCAGTGTAGGTAGTGTCTTAATAGACGGGAATGCCGGAGATGTTATTCTCCAGAATGCCGATTGTGCCGAAGATTTTGAAGTTTTTGAAGCTGAAAATGTTGACCCAGGTACAGTTATGGCTCTTAATAATGATGGTAAATTGGTACAAAGTAAACAACAATATGACAAGAGGGTTGCTGGTGTTATTTCCGGCGCTGGAGATCTAAAGCCAGGCCTTGTTTTGGGAAGGCAACTCGGAAATAAAAACAGAGTACCTCTTGCTCTGGTGGGTAGAGTCAATTGTAAAGTAGATGCTGACTATGAATCAATAGATGTTGGGGACTTGCTAACAACATCCGAAACTCCGGGACATGCTATGAAAGCAAGCGATCCTACAAGATCATTTGGTGCAGTTATTGGCAAAGCCTTGAAACCATTAAAAATTGGTCAAGATCTTATACCAATTCTGGTGGCACTTCAGTAATTTGATGATTTCAGGGGAGTTTGCAATGCTGAGTTTTAAAGAAGCATCATTGAAGGCAGGTATAGGTTATCCAACCAGTTTACGTCAGTTAGCTGAAAGTAAAAAGATATCTGCTCCTATTTCTCTCAAATGGGCAATTGCTGCGTCTTTTATTGATTCATACTGGTATTTGTTAGGTGGGTCAAAAAGTAAACTAGGAAGGCCGATTACTGGACTGTCTGCAAACGATGACAGCAATTTTGTTCGCTCTTATAGAGGGGGTGCTATTCACTTTCTTTCAAGTACCGCCGGGACAGAAGCATATCAACAATATGAAACTCAAGTTTACTTCACTAAACTGCATTGCATTAATGAATCAGGAGAGTGGTCTTCAAAGGATGAGCCTTATGGTGTACTCGCAGTATACGCTCCTGAATCCGGCAATGTGCTAGGTATCAAGAAAATTCCTGATGGTGGTGGAGGTCATTATAGTGTTAATGAAGGTAAAGATTACTACGAAGGAACAACAGGAGCAATTTGGGTTGGCCCTCCTCAGCCATTAAAAATTGTTTGTGCTCTAATGGAAAATGATGAGGGAGATGCTGATGAAATCAAGAAAAAGATACAGGACAAAATACAAGAAGTCGTTAATGGCGCCCTTGGTAAGCTCGATTTAGATGATATGGCATTAATTGATGGCGGATTCATGGATGACGCATTAAAGTATTTAAGCCTGGGCATATCTAGTATAGTTGTCGGTGTACTCGGACTAGGCGATGATAAAATTGGCTACACAATATATCCGTTAGATAAGCCCTACATCACCTATGAGGAGCTAATAAACCCAGACTCTCACCCAGATGGACGGTTTCGCTTTAGTTGCGTTTTAGGCGATGATAGTGAAGGGAAATACGAGATATCTTTTGAGATTGTGACCCGCGAGTTTGTTGAAGTTGTTGGCCCAGGGGCATAATTCTATACCTTATGAGAGAGCCTCAAGCTCTCTTTGATGGTAGTCTTAGATAAAGAGAGAATTCAGTTTCACGTTTGATTTCGATGTCAAATTTCGATGTTAAGATACCGAGTAACTTCTTATAGAATCTCGGTTAAAATTATTTATTGTACACTTTTTCAAAAGGATATGGCAGCTTTGCTCCTGCCGGAATCCTGTCAACAAATTTCATAAATTCCGGATCATGCATTGGAGCCAGGCTTTTATGTTTCTGGAAATAGGGATAGCTTCTTATTTTCTGCCAGGCGTCTTTTAAAGATTCCTCTTTTATGTTTCCAAAACCGAAAGGTGGATACGGACCGGCTTTTACATCTCCGTCTGCCGTTATATGCATCCAGCGTCTTCCTTCCATTGCACCCAGCATCTGACCTTCAAAATAAGTATTTGCAAACATCCTTGGGCCATCCTGGCTGGAATTTATCCTGTGGTACATCTCAAGGATACTTCTCCTGTCTTCGTCATTGAGTACAGGCTCATCCCTGGTTTTTGGCATTGCTTCCCAGACTGAAAATTCATGGACTCCTAGTTCTGATGCAAGGTTATAGAGCGCAGGCAGTTCCTGTATATTTGAGGGCGATGCATGTGTTGTCATTACAACCATGAGTCCGGCTTCAAGTGCCAGTTTTATGGCAGAAACCGCTCTTTCGTATGCTCCACTTGAGTTTCGGGCAGCATCGTGTTTTTCAGGGTCAGTTGAGTAAATCCCTACCATAAGGGAGTGAAGTTCAGCATCTTTTAGACAGGAGGCTGTTTCTGCTGAAAAGTCCGTACCCCAGGTGGAACAGTTTACTATAGCCCGTTTCTTGTCCACATACCTTATCAGCTCAAAAACTTCTTTCCTCAGAAGAGGATCGTTTTCGGTAAATGTGATAATGAAGGTGCCGGATTCAAGGGCTTCATCGATTATTCTTTTTATAATATCCGTGTCCAATTCGTCTGCAACCGTTCCTGGTGGATATCTCGAACTGTTCTGGCGGGTAAGCTCAATGGATACGGTTTCAGGAATATATTTTCCAAGAGCTATCTGTATCTCCGAAAATATAAGCCGTTTGAATGCAGGACTTGGGATTGGAGGAAGCCAGGCCGAAGCAATGACCCTGTCATCTTCTATGAGGGCTAGTTTTTCCTCCTTGAGGCGGGAGTTCATCTTTTTCAAGATAGGGTTAAAAGCTGCTTTCAGAGTCCCGTTTGCCGTAAGTTCCGGAACATCCACGACATGCCTGAAGTTTACTGACAGTCCGGGAATTGAGAGAATTTCTATGTTTTTTTCCTTCTTTTGAGTCTCTCTCAACGAAACTTCCGGTGCATCTTTTTTTTCAAAAGTCATTCTTTCTTCACAGGTTCCTGATTTGCCTGCTGAATATTTATAATCAACCCTTTTTAAAACAACCCTTTTAAAAAAAGGCTTGACCGAAAAAAGGTCTTTTATATTTTGAAGAAGTCTTGACTGAAAAATAAGTCTTTTATATTTTGAAAAAGGGCTTGGCCTAAAAGCAAGTTGTAACAAGTCATCCCGGATTTTCCAGAGATTTAACTCTGGAGTACGAACTCAAACCTGATAGAAAAATTAAGCTACCCAGGCACGAATATGAAAGTAATCGACCTGAGCTGCTTTCTAGGATATTTCAATAAACTTAAACCTCAGGCCCTTTCTGAAAAGGCGAGATTTCCGCTTATTTTCTTTATTTTTACTTTGACCACGTCGCCTTTTGCGGCTCCGGGCACGAAAACCGTATATTTATCTATCTTTGCAATTCCGTCGCCTTTAGACCCGACTGCATCGATCCGGAGCTCATAAGTGCCGCCTTCTTCGATGGCATCTCTGACAACTACATTGCTTACCTTTCTCTTTTTGACAGGCCTATGAGCTCCGCAAGCAGAGCATCTCAGGACAAGTACCCTGTCCACCCTGACAAGTTGGGTGTCAGGGCGTCCGCATTCCGAACACATAACGTATTCGTCCACATAAGCCTGAATGTTATCAGAGATCTGGGCTCTCGTAAACCTTCCCTGGAAGACTGCACGTGTGCCTTCTATTTTCCCTGCAGTCCCAAGTTCCCTTGTGAGATATTTCATCAAGTGGTCAGGGTCCCGGTTAAGGATATCTGCAATATTTCCGAAATTCTCAAGAATTGTAGTTTTTCCTTCGGAAAAAATTCTGGGCTCAGGGATTACGAATCGAGCATCNNAGTTCCCTTGTGAGATATTTCATCAAGTGGTCAGGGTCCCGGTTAAGGATATCTGCAATATTTCCGAAATTCTCAAGAATTGTAGTTTTTCCTTCGGAAAAAATTCTGGGCTCAGGGATTACGAATCGAGCATCCGTAGTCTCGGTGTCAGGCATTTTCGCCATTGCACGGTTCAAAAGCTCTTCGTAATCGTACATGTTATTGCTCCTTTTGATATTAACAGTTTAACTGATTACTGTACCAGTTCTGCCCCTTCATCGATAACGACTCTACAGGGGGTTGGCAGCTTCTGTCCTGCATGCCAGAGGGCTTTCTTTGCGGCTGCAAAGTTTTGCTTTTCAACAGCAACTGTGAAGATCTTCTGAAATGGGTTTACCCTTGCTGCAGTACCTACGTTCTTTCCAAAAGCCCTGCGCATTCCGCTGGATACACGGTCAGCACCTGCACCGGTTGCCTGCTTGTTTTCCCTGAGGACTTCGTGGGGATAGACACGGAGCTTCATGTAAAAGCCCATCTTTCCGGCATCTTCAGTCAGGTGCCTGTTTGCTGTAATACGGGCTGCTTCAAGAGCAGTGTGCCTTATCTGGCATTTTTCTTCTACAAGCAGTGAGACTTTAATCGGGAAAGAGGTGTTTGCTTTGTCTCCCATGTCATAGTGAATAATCTGGCTGCCTGGAACACCGCCCATGTATTTTCTTCTGGTAAATGAGCGCTGCCTCACATTTCTATACATACTTCCTGGCTTTCGTACCATAAGCTTGATTCTCCTGAAAGATAATGAGTTTATGAGTTTAATAGAAATTTGCTGTAACGGATTTGTTTCCGCATATAAATGTTTGCGTTAAGTTCGTAAAAACCATCTAACAAACGGTTTAGTATGAGATATGTGCATATAGAGATACCTGCCTGTATTTACATTTATCTGTAAACCTGTCCTGTGGACTTCTTGCAGGCAGCTACTGTATTTTCCCGTCTCCCTGATGGGGATTCGGAATTAGATTTCTATAACCCCTGAAAATTTGTACATTCTGGGCTTAAGCGACTTACTCCCTAAGTACTTAGTGGTTTATAAGGTTTATTGATGGTTCAGGGTACTTCTCCAGAAATCCTGCAAGGAGTCCAAAACAGCCGGAAAGCATCATGCTCCCGAAAGGCGCAGCAAAATGCAGTTTATTTGATATCTCTTCTCGGATTTCGGATTCCGAAACCTTCTCAAGCTTTTCTCTTTTTGGGCCCGTAACAAGTATAGATCTAACCTGCTCAAAGCTAATTTGTTCAAAACCCGGAGCTTCCCTTCTATATGCACCATGCCCTCCATCTTCGAAAACCTCGTCAAAACCAAGTTTTCCGTCGGCAAGCCTTATAATGTAGTCCTGGAGTTTTTCAGGACTCATGAGGAAAGTATGGTGCTCAAAAACGGCCATGATCCTGTTTTCGTTCACAAGCGCTCCCAATGTATGCCCATTTCCTATATTAACCACAACAGACGGCTGTACAGCCGCAGGATCAGTAAGCGCTCCGAAGATGGCCGACGGTCCCGTATCCATGAAAACTGCCCTGGTTTTCAGGTTCCCTGTAGCTTTAAGAAGGGAATCTGCCTGGGCTTTCATTCGGGTAAAAGCCTCAGGAATTTCCTCGGGCCTGTAAACGAAGTTCTCAAGTTCTCCTCCCTTTTCAATGAGTTCTCGAAGCAATTCAAAACGGTAGACTCTGTTGCTCATCTCAGGGGCGTTTCCGTGGTCCTGTACTGCCACGGCATAATTTGTCGGCATCTGAACCTCAAAGGCCGAAAGTGCAGCTGAAGTTGATTCAGGATCGAAGTCCTGCATAACAATTTCCTGTACATTCTCTTCGGATACAAGCTTTTTTGCTTCTGCTTCCGAGACGATTCTAATCCCGAAAGCCTTTACTTTTTCAATGTTATCATTGATAGTCAAAGCAGCTTTTTCAGTAGCATACACCGGAAAACCTGCCTTTAGATGAGCCTTGATGGCAAACGTTGACGGGCCTCCTCCCATTATGTTTCCGGTAAACACTATTGTTTTTCCCTTTTTGGTCGCTTTCCGTACCTTTTTCGCAATTATCTGGGTTGGAGCAGGCATGACCATAAGCAGGCTATTTTCCACCTCTTTTTCTGAATTGAAGAACAGAATATCCTGTGTACCCGTTCCTACATCCGCTGCAAGTATAAGCATAACTGTGCATTAGTTAGTAAGATATTAAAACATAGGCAAGCAAGTGGAAGTAAGCAGGGAATTGGAGAGCAGAATCCTATACGAAATTTTCCAAAGTACTAAGTTAGTTGGAAATATTGAGTTAGTTAGGAATACTAAGTTAGCTGGAAATATTGAGTTAGTTAGGAACACTAAGTTAGTTAGAAATACTGAGTTAGTTAAGATGCCTAGTTGGTTATTTCAACTCTATGCAAATCCTTAATTTAATTTGGATCTGATCTTGAAATTCATTGTGTTGTAAAACTCGTGTTGTAAATCGATTGTATTGTAAAATTGATTGTATTGTAAAACTGATTGTGTTCCTTATTGTATGAGTTATCAAGACTGATTCTCATGATCAGAAAATCGATTAATTGATAACTCAAGTCAAGTACAAGATTTAAAGAAATTAATCCTGAGTCTTGGGATCAGTTCGTAACGATTTTGGCTAGTTCACCACATACCCAAGATTCTTAAATACAACACCTAACGGTATTTTCACGGTTGGTATTTTCACGATTTTTTGACTATCAAAAGTAAAGGCTATACAAATATTCTGTTTTCAAGGTTTGATCTCAAGTACATCCTCTACATATGCCCTTAAAACTTCTGCAACGCTCCAGGCCTGAGCGATACATCCGCCTGGAGAGTGAGGGTAGTCACCGTCAAACACTTCAGAAATGGAGCCAATACCTGCTATTTCAAGCTGCATATCAAAACCCTTGAGGAGAGTCCGCATATTCTCAAGGCTATCTTCCGAATAATTATTGACTTTCCTGTAAGCTTTCACATAAGCTCCAAGAAGCCAGGGCCAAACGGTTCCGTTATGGTAGGCTGTGTCTCTGGTTAAGGCATCTCCGTGATACTGTCCTTTATATAGGGAGTTGTCTCTCGAAAGACTTCTAAGCCCAAAAGGGGTCAAAAGGTCTTTTTCAACTCTGTCCACAATCGCTTTTTCCTTCTCAGGAGAAAGCATAGTATAAGGTAGGGATACGGCAAAGATCTGATTAGGTCGGATTGCAGGATCTTTAATCTCGTTTCCTGTTTCATCCTTATATACCAGGTCAAAGAGACAGTTAGTTTCCGGATTCCAGAAAGTGTTCTCAAAACTCGAGACAACACCACTTGCAAGAGTTTCGTATGGAGAGATCTCTTCGCCGAGAAGAGTGCCAAGGTAAGAAGCAGTTTTCAGGGCATTATACCAGAGAGCATTTATCTCACAGGCTTTACCTGCTCTTGGGGTCACTGCCCATTCTCCGACTTTAGCGTCCATCCAAGTCAGCTGGGATCCCTGATGGATGAGATAGTCTGAATCCATGCCGATTCCAAAATCCGTGCTTGTAAAGTAATGATCTATAATGTTAACTACTGTGTCCCAGATATCCGAGAGAAAGAGAAAATCGTTTGTATATGCGAAATAGCGGCTAAGGGCATGAATAAACCAGAGAGAAGCGTCCACTGTATTATAAATTGGCTCTCCTCCGAAAGCCGGGAAAGTGTTAGGGATTAAACCTCTCCTACAATACCTGGCAAAGTAATCGAGGACTGTTCTTGCTTCCTCGAAGCGATAAGGAACTAAAAGCAAGCCAGGCAAAGTAATCATGGTGTCCCTTCCCCAGTCAGAATACCAGTGATACCCGGCAATTATCGTATCCTCACCTGAAATATGGCTTCTCACTACGAAAGTATCAGTTGCCCTGATAAGTTTAAGAGCAAAGGGATCAATAAGTTTCGAATCAAGAACAAGAAGGTTCTGCCGATTTGCTTCCCTGATACGGAGTTTATCAATTTGCTTGAGAGTCAGAGAAGAAATATTTTCTGTTGAAGCAGCAACAAAAAAACGGAAATTTCCCAATCCTAGCTTGCCTTCAAAATAACCCGGACTGAAGTTATCTTCCTCAGAGTTAAGCCCCCGTTCTTTCTCAGTTTCATACTCTAAGTTATAGTACCATGTGGGATCAGGATGATACTGGAGATCGGATGAAAGCGAGAAAGTAAAACCGTTAGAACTTGCCAGTTCTGCTCCACCGGGAGTAGCTTCCTGGGTAAATGAAAGGTATGTGGCACGGGCAGTGAGATTAAAGTCTCTTGAACTTACCAGAGGAAAGATTTTTAGTAAAGCTTTCTCTTTTCTGGATTCTATATCATAGAGGACACAGGTTGTATTACTGTTGCGAACCATGAAGACTGTTTTCTTTAAGGTTAAATCGCCGGCATGATAAACCCAGGTAGGAAATGGATTTTGAGAGAATTCTGAAAGATAATTAAAACCTGTAGGAGAAATAGTGCCTGGATATCTATGAGTTGCGAGTCTATAAGTTTCTTCGTCGGTAGAAATTTCCTCATCAAGGGAAGAAAGTATCAAATATCTCCCTGGATAATTCTCCGGAGCTGCTACAAGCAATCCGTGATAAGTCCTTGTTCTTGCGTTAATTACCGTAGAGGAAGCAAAACCTCCAAGCCCGTTTCCTATAATCCATTCCTTTTTTATTCCTTCATCGTATGTCGAAAGAAAATCTGTCCCAAACCTGAACCCACTCATGTATACTTAATTTGAGTCGAGTTATTAAATAGCTGTGTGTTTGAAAAAAAGCAATGCGTTGCTGTAAACAATCAATTAATCTTTATATA
>DUGT01000022.1:43628-53621 GCA_013331275.1 Methanosarcina sp.
TTCATTGTTTAGCCTCATGACAATAAGGTGGTTTTCATGAAAGAGTCCACACCGGAAATTCACAAAAAAGAAGCAAAAAAGTCCTTTTCTTTTGCCTTAATCACAATTTCGACCTCAAGATATGAAAAATACGGAAATCCTGCTTCACCTGAGGACGCTGAAGACCTTTCAGGAAAAGCCATGAAAGATCTTCTCAAAGCAGCCGGTCACAAAGTTTCTTTCTACAGGCTGGTTTCCGACGAAAAAACCTCAATTACAGATGCTGTTCTTGCTGCACTTGACAGCTCCGCAGATATTATAATTACAAGTGGAGGCACAGGGCTTGCACCAAAAGACATTACAATCGAGTCTGTAACCCCGCTTTTTGAAAAAGAAATCTCGGGTTTCGGCGAACTTTTCAGGTACAAAAGCATTGAAGATATAGGAACGTCGGTGATCCTTACCAGAGCTGTGGCAGGCGTGATAAAAGGAAAAGCGATATTCTGTCTGCCGGGATCGCCAAATGCTGTGAAACTGGCCCTTTCTGAGATTATAATTCCTGAGGCCGGGCATATTGTCAGGCATGTGAGGGAATAAACCTTTACATGTTTTATTAGATGGGCTTCTTATAAAAGAAATAGACTTGAAGAAGCATCAATCTAAATATCTTATTGTGAAAATTCAAAAAAAATTATACCGTAAAATGAGTAATATTGACTCCACTCATTTACTAAGTTTCCAGAAGCCGATATTAGATTACTCATTGATTGTACGAAGTACGGATGACTAAACCCGAGTTTTTTTTCGACGATATCCACAGCACGTTCTAATAGAGGCAAAGCTTCTTCATATTTCCCCCTATCTGAATAAAATATCGCTAAGTTATTCAATGTTACAGCGACATCTGGATGCTCTGATCCTAAGGAATTCTCTAGTATTTTGAGTGCCCTTTGATAAAGTGGGAGCGCTTTTTCATACTCTCCTATATTGTTATAGAGTAATGCGATATTGTTCAGGGTTATTGCAATATCTGGGTGTTGTGGATCAAGCATCTTTTCACGGAGATCAAGGGCTCTTTGATGAAGTGGAAGTGCTTTTTCGTAATCTCCCATCTGATGATAAAGTTCGGCAAGATTGTTTAGTGTTGCTGCAACAGTAGGGTGTTGTAAACCCAGCACCTTTTCCTGAATATCAAGTGTTCTTTGATAACGTGGGAGAGCTTTTTCGTATTCTCCCATACTATTATAAAGTCCTGCGATATTGTTTAATGTTGTTGCAACCTCTGGGTGTTGTGAACCCAGCACCTTTTCCTGAATATCAAGTGCCCTTTGATAAAGTGGAAGTGCTTCTTCGTAATATCCCAACTGATAACAGAGTAGTGCGAGATTGTTCAGTGTTATTGCAACACTTGGATGTTGCGGACTAAGTACTTTTTCACAAATGTCAAGTGCCTTTTGAGAAAGAGGAAGTGCTTTTTCATACTCTCCCATCTGACGATAGAGCAGTGCGAGGTTATCTATTGTTATTGCAACATCTGGGTGATATGGACCCAGCACTTTTTCCTGAATATCTAGTGCCCTTTGATAAAGTGGAAGTGCTTTGCCGTAGTCCCCTATCTCACGATAGAGTTCTGCTAGATTGTTTAGTGTCATTGCAACCTCTGGGTGTTGTGAACCCAGCATTTTTTCACGAATATCAAATGCCCTTTGATAAAGTGGGAGTGATTTTCCATACTCTCCCATCTGACGATAGAGTAGCGCGAGGTTGTTTAGTGTTGTCGCAACATCAGGGTGACACATCCCCAGCACCTTTTCATCGATTTCAAGTGCCCTTTGATAAAGTGGAAGTGCTTTGCCGTAGTCCCCTATCTCACGATAGAGTTCTGCTAGATTGTTTAGTGTCGTTGCAACCTCTGGGTGTTGTGAACCCAGCACCTTTTCACAGATGTCAAGCGCCCTTTGATAAAGTGGAAATGCTTTATCGTACTCTCCCATCTGACTATAAAGTAATGCGAGATTGTTTAGTGAATTTGCGACATCTGGATGGTGTGGACCGAGCACCTTTTCACGAATATCAAGTGCCCTTTGATAAAGTGGAAGTACTTTATTGTAGTTTCCCATCTCACGATAGAGTGCAGCGAGATTGTTTAGTGCTGTTGCTACATAGGGGTGCTTCTCACCATATACATCTCTAACATTTGGGAGGATTTGCTCATAACATTCTAATGCTTTTTTTGGATCTCCAAGTGCATTCCAAGTAGAGCCGACATTGTTAAGAGTACTCACAATGCCTCTTTTATCTCCCAATTCTTCTGCAATCTTTAGACTCTGCTGATACAGCTTCATTGCACTATGATAATCTCCTTGCACATAGTGAATATTTCCAAGTTGATCCAAATTACTAGCAATACTGCTTTTATCTCCCAGCTCCTCTGAAGTCTTCAGGCTCTGCTGGTACTTCTCTAAGGCCTTCACATAATTGCCTTGCTGATAGTGTATATTTCCAGAAGCGTACATAATACTTGCAATTCCACTTTTGTCACCAAGCTCTTCTGCTATCTTTAAGCTTTGATTATACTTCTCTAGGGCTTTCTCATAGTCGCTTTGCTGATAGTGCATGCTTCCAAGAGCATACATAATACTTTCAATTCCTCTCTTGTCAGCAAGCTCTTCTGCTATCTTCAAACTTTGGTTGTACTTCTCTAGGGCTTTCTCATAGTCGCTTTGTTGATAGTGTATGCTTCCTATAGCGTGTAGAGTTGTTGCTATACCTCTTTTATCACCTAACTCCATTTTTATTTTCATGCTCTGTTGATATTTTTCCATAGCTTCGGAATAGTTGCCTATATCCTGTTGTAGCATTCCGAATTGATGTAGTGAATTTGCAATGCCCTTTTTATCTTTTAACTTTTCAGCTATCTTCAGACTTTGCTGGTACAGTTTGATTGCTTCCTCATAGTTTCCTTGCTGTTGATTTATTATTCCTAGTTGATGTAGTGAGTTTGCAGTGCCTTGTTTATCCCCAAGTTCTTTTTTTATCTCTAGACTCTGCTGGTACAGTTTAATTGCTTCCTCATAGTTCCCTTGCTGTTGATTTATTATTCCTAGTTGATGTAGTGAGTTTGCAATGCCTTGTTTATCCCCAAGTTTTTCTTTTATCTCTAGACTCTGCTGATACAGTTTAATTGCTTCCTCGTAGTTGCCCTCTTGATAGTTCATATTTCCAAGCAGATGAAGAGTGGCCGCTAAGTTACTTTCGTCCTTTAATCCTTGATCAACATAGCATACAACTTTTTCAACAGATTTCTCATCAGTTTTTGGGCATCTAAGGGATACATCGTGTTTGTGCTCAGAGTCTGTCATATTAATCGTCACTCCATCAACAAGTGTCGGTCTAGTATCTTACGAGTATACTCGGTTTTTATTTCTCCAGAGATTATGCCTTCTGAATGCAGTTGTTCAAGCATTTGCAGCTTCTCACGAGCCAAAGTCAGTTCTCGTGCTACGTGTTCTCTCTCTGGTAGTACACCGGTCGCGGACGGATCGATATTTTGTTCCTGAATCTCCGATTGAAAAATCTTAAACAAAAGTGAAATAGGTATTGCCATTGCATGTCCACTGCGTTTTTGATCTCTTGCCTGTGCAATGCCAATAACTTTCCCATTAGCATCAACAACTGGTGCCCCACTGTCACCGTGATTAATGTCACCATTCAATCCAATACGTCCATCGATTTCACCGAAGCCGCTTATTTTACAATCTAACCTTTGGGGTGCCGTATAATGCTCTGATGCTGAGAATCCCCATACTGTCACTGAATCGCCTATACTGGTACACCTTTGCCAATCAGGATGCAGTAATGCATTATGTGTTTGAATGGATGGTGGCACAATACTCTCCAAGATGACCAGATCTTCTCTTTCCAATTTTTTACAGATGCCATATTTCCAAGGTTCAGTATAGGGCAAATGAACAGTTATTTCATCAGCTTTTGAAACTACATGCCAACATGTTGCGACATGGCCAAGTTTATCCACTATAAAGCCGGTGCCGTTGAATGATGTACCTTCATGCTTTTTTGTACAGCTGATGCAAACTACGTATGGAGGTGGCTCCATTCTTCTCACTTGTCCATTCGCCTAACTGTCTGTTAGTTATCAGAGAGTATTAATTTTAAGTTTCTAAGACTAGTTTTTCTTCCATTCGATGGAGATTTTGAAGTTTGCCTCACCCGAAGCCTTGGACAGCATCGGAAAGCCACTTTCACCTGCAAATTTGATTCCAAACTCAACGGCAACTCTCTCGGGTTCAGGATTTGTGCTGTTGATAGCACTGAGCACTTCGTTACAACATGTTACAATTAACTTTTTAGCTGTTTTAAATTCTTGAGTTATCTTTTCGGTGCCTACCATGGGCTGCATCCCATTTGGCACGCCTGGAAGTGATTCGAGAGCAGGTACCTCAATTGATTCATCAGTTTCGGCAAAGAATATCGTCTCACCTGCTTTTACCATGACGGCTTTAGACATTTCATCACCTACAAGATTTAATAATTGATTTGGGGGTAATTATCATACAATACCTCTGGAAAATGATATCAAAATCAAAAATATTCGATTTATCGAAGTATTTTCAACTTATTATATATTACATTGCCGAAATCTTTCAATTAATTCCAAAAATCCGACAGACAAAGCCCATCAACAATAATCCATAAATTTTTCAGAGTTGTCCTCTATTATCTATTTGATACTATTCTCAAATGCTTGTAAAGTAATTTCCAGATTCTTTTTGTTTCAAGCCTCAGCAAATGAAACTGGTTTGCGTTTTTAGTACAAAAATTTACTATGCTGATATTTAACCATGGCAATGTCAACCACGTAGCACTGGGACGACCAAAAGCCCTTTTACGGAGAAAAACTAATTTTTTATGAATTATGAAGATCCTGATACAAAAATAACATATGCCTGCAAACTAATCTTTTTCTGGGGAGAAAATACACTTCTGAGGGGTTAAATTGGTTAAAGGCATGGTTTATCTTTACACAGGGGAAGGAGAAGGAAAGACCACTAACGCTTTTGGACTGGCTCTCAGGGCTGTAGGCCACGGGTACAGTGTAATAATTATTCAATTCCTGAAAGGCAGGAAGTACATAGGGGAGTACAAAATAAAAGACAGGCTAGCTCCGGAATACGAGATCTACCAGTTTGGAAGGGAGGAGTTCGTAGATTTCAAGAATCCCATTCCTCTGGATTATGAACTGGCGGGAAAAGGCCTCGAATTTGCAAAAAAAGCCCTGAAAAGGAAACCCAGGCTCCTGATATTGGACGAGATAAATCTTGCAGCTCACTTTGGCATTGTGAAAACAGAAGACATCCTTAAATTGCTGGAGAAAATCCCGGAAGAAACCACAGTCGTCCTGACAGGGCGAAGGGCTCCTGAAGAGCTGATAAAAAGGGCAGACCTTGTAACTGAGATGAAGCTTATAAAGCACCCCTTCGAGAAAAATGTCCTGGCAAGGGAAGGGCTTGAATATTAACACAAAATATACGTTCAACTTTCAAAAGCTTGTGACGACATAAAGCCGAAACAAGCGAAAAAACGAAGTTCAGCACGGTTAGAGATTACCTAAAATAAAATCTTCCGGCTGGTCTGATATCATATGCTATCTTCTTTGCATTTCCTTCGGAGGCAGTAAAATCAGCAGCTAACATAAATATGATTCGCGATTTCCCTATCAACAGCATATCTGGTCTGGTCTACCTCAAAAAGATATGAGGGAGATTTTCTGAGTAGGGTAATAGGCATGCCTGGAAGGATACCCATAGCCATTAATTTTTGTAGAATTCCCGGGTTCTTCGTTTCAAGGTGGTCAATTTTTCCGGTTTTTCTGGGTTCCATTGCGCAGAGAGTTATAGTCTTCAAGGATAAGTGTGAGTTTTTGGTTACCATTTAAACAGCTTCCTTATGGATTTAATTACTTTTGCTTCTTTTACAAGTTCATATCCGCAGTTAGGACAGCACTGCTTATTGCAGCTGTGAAGTTTCCCACAGCCGGTGCACTTCGTTTCATCAGCTTTCTCAAACTCGTTTCCGCAGAGTGGGCATTTCACAGGCTTACCCCCAGAGCCTTCAGTATGGTGTTTACAATGAAACCTGTAAAAAATGCAAACGGGAATATAAAGCCCGAAATTGCAAGGGCTGTCTTAAAACCCCTTTCTTTTATTGTCATCATGAACTGAGCTATACAGGGCATGAAAAGGGTAAGAGTAATGGCTGCAACTACGAGCTGTACACCTGTCAGTAATCCGGAATCATGCATTCCATAAAGTCCGGCTGCCCCGAAATCTCTCCTGAAAAAGCCGAAAAGGAAGACATCAGCTGCATCAGGAGGCAGGCCTATCCAGACTGTTGGGTATTCTATGATTTTCAGGGCAAGGGCAAAAAGGCCGGTTAGCTTGCCTATCCAGATCAGGACGCTTGCCAGTACAAATAGCGGAAGCACTTCAAGGAAATACCAGTGCATTCTGGAGTAAGTTTTCACCAGTATGTTCGAAATTTTCGGTTTCCTTAGAGGGGGCATTTCAAGTATGAAGGTAGGAGCTTCTCCTGGCAGGACTCTGGAAGCCAGGAAACCTATCAGGACGAACTCCAGTAATATTACTATAAACCAGATAAGAAGGCTCTCAGGATTTCCCGAAAGGATTGAAAGAATAATACCTAGCTGTGCCGAGCAAGGAATTGCAAGAGCCAGCAGGATATTTGCAATAAGCCTTTCCCTCTTTGTTTCAAGGGTACGGGTAACCATCGTAGCCATCGTGGAACAGCCAAATCCGAGTACCATTGGGATTACTGCCCTCCCGCTGAGCCCTATTTTCTTAAACACGCTATCCAGGAGCAGGCCCAGTCTTGGAAGATATCCGGTATCTTCAATAATTGAAAACACAAGGAAAAAGGCTCCCACTATCGGAAGTATAAGGGCAATTGCATATGTTACAGCCTGGGTAAAAATCCCGTATTCTCCTACAAAAAGGTCCTGAAGAGCCGGATAGGGTACAAGCGACATAAATTTTGCAGTTACAAAGGGGTTTATGTATCCTCCAAAAATCGTATTTTCCAGATAATCAACAACGGTTCCCGCTGCAAATACGCCTACGAATAGATAGAGTCCGAAGTACAGGATCAAAAACAGCGCAGGTATCCCAAGCACAGGATGAATGAGAATACTGTCGATTTTCTCGGAAAAATCGAGATTGCTGTTCTGTGTTTTACTTCCTTTCTTTCCAGTGTCGTCTTCTGCTCTTATTTTTCCGTTTTTCCCACTACTTTTGTTCTTGCTTCTCTCAGGGATCTCCATTACCTGTTCCACTATTCCGTTTACATGCTTCTGGCGTTTCAGAGTGAACAGATAGGAAAGATGAACTTCAGATATCTTTGAGGCAGCTTTCACAAGTTTCCGGATTTCTTCAGAGTTTTTTTCATGGTTTTCATCCCAATATCCTGGCGTTTTTTCAACTCTGTGCAGGTATTCAAAAGCTGTCCTATCTTCCTGGAGCATCAGGAGTGAGATCGCTCTTCTTGAGATTCCGGTTGGGATTTCGGCTTCTTCTGAAGGGTCAAGAAGACCTTCAACTGCTTCGATATATGGTTCAATTTCCGAGCCGTAGTCAATTTTTTGCCTGAACTTTTGTGCATTGTTTTCCAGGGTAAACTCCGAAATTGCAGTTTTAAGTTCCTCTATCCCTTTTCCCTCGCTTGAAACCGTCCCTACAACCGGAATCCCCAGGTAATGGCTGAGCTCAGGTATATTGATTTCAATTCCCCTTTCTTCAGCCTCATCCATCATATTCAGGACAAGGATGAGAGGAAGCTCGGCTTCAAGTAGCTGAAGGGTGAAAGAAAGCATGCGTCTGAGGTTTCGGGCATCTACCACATGGAGGTAAACCGAAGCCTTTTCCTCAAAGAGCAGAAGCTGAGAGACCCTTTCTTCTTCACTTACAGGGAGCAGGGAATACATCCCTGGTGTGTCAATGATTTCATATTCCCTTTCTCCAATCCTTGATTTTCCATGAGTGATTTCAACTGAGGTTCCCGGGTAATTGGAAACCAGGGTATAACTTCCGGAGAGGGCATTAAAAAGGCTGCTTTTTCCCACGTTAGGGTTTCCTATCAGTATAATTTTCGGAAGCCCTTTTCCTAGAGTGCATCTTGTTTTTCCGCAGCAGCATTCTTTTTCAGGACAGGTAACTGGTAGTTTCATACTTTTACTCTTATTTTTAGGCAGACCTAATTTTTTACTTGCCCATATTTAGGCAACCCTAATATTTAAGGCTATGCTAGTAGGCAAAATTTTCTCAATCGTTGTCTAAATACAAGATTTCAAAAAGTTTTAACTCAAAAAAAGCCTTTAACCTGGATCTTTAATTCAAGTTTCAATTTGTGATCTCATCCCAAAACTAATTTTCAGCTTCATTCTACAACATTTTCAAGACCTTTTTGAGGATCAGAATCTCGATTTTTCTCGGCTAATCAAACATGTATGAGTTTAGGTTCCAAATTTTGCGAGCCAATGAAAATATGATGCATTTGAAGAAAAAATACATTTGAAGAGAAAATACATTTGAAGAGGAAATACATTTGAAGAGGAAATACTATGAAATCTATAATTTTTATTATATATTTTTGTAATTGTTAACTATAAAAATCAGTTTTATGATTATTATTTATTCTTCATAATATTTATGTTTCTGCTAATATTATATTCGTCAAATATAATTCTTCTATGGCATAGTGTTTGAAATCGCCTTTGTTGGCAAATCCCACTATATAAAATGAGGGTAGAATTTACTTTATCAGTGTCCACTTAACAAACATTGCAAAATCTATTGTTGTAATAAATTGTCTGCCAACATTGGTAGATTGAAGACTAACATTTGTAAAATTTGTTAAATTGAAACAGGTTGGGGGAGTCGACAAATGAATCTTAAAAATACACTGGGTATTTTGCTGGCAGTTTGTTTTTTACTGTCAATTGCCGCAGTGGCAGTAAATTCCAAAGAAGCGCCCTGTACGGCTGGTAAGGAAACATATAAGACTGCAGAGAAGCCTACAGAGAAGACAAAAAACAAAATGAAAGGATTTACTATTAATATCGAAAATGCCACTTTGGAAAATAACAATTTCCGCAAGGTGCTCTATACTGCAAAGCATAGCCAGCTCGTACTTATGAGCCTCAAGCCCGGAGAAGAAATCGGGATGGAAGTGCATGAGAAAAACGACCAGTTTTTCCGCTTTGAGGAAGGACAGGGGAAATGCATAATTAACGGTAACGAGTATGAAGTAGGTAACGGGTCTGCGGTGGTTGTGCCTGCCGGTGCTCAGCACAATGTCATTAACACTCTGGAAACAGGTTCTCTAAAATTCTATGTGATCTATTCGCCGCCTGTTCACAAGGACGGCATTGTACGCGCCACGAAAGCCGAAGCCGAAGCCAATCCAGAGAAATTTGATGGTGTGACTACGGAATGTAACCAGAGATAAGATTATGAGGAATAGGAATAAACGCTTTATGAAAATAAAGTGTTTTTCTTTTTTATGTTCTCAAATAAAGTTTTGAATTTTCTCAAAACCGTTGTTAGCAATAACGATGACTGCGGTTGGTTTTGTATTTCAATGTTTCGATTTTTTAGGAAACGTGCACGAGAAATTCAAAAGTCAAGTTTTGATTTTTGAGTTAGGTTCAATAGGCTGCATCTCAATATTCCGCATTTCAATAGTTCAGGAATTAATAATTTATCACTCAGTAATCTGCGGATCTATACATTCCTATTTATTTATTTATTTATTTANNCAAGTGAAGGTTTGAATTTTCTCGAAACCGTTGTTAGCAATAACGATGACTGCAGTTGGTTTTGTGTCCCAATGTTTTGATTTTATTCTAAGGAACTCGTACGAGAGATTAAAAAGTTAATTTTTGATTCTGGGCTCAGATCTTTATCTCAATAGTCTTTACCG
>DUGT01000022.1:53689-55626 GCA_013331275.1 Methanosarcina sp.
TTATTTATTTATTTATTTTATTTCCCTGCTCATGTTTCTGTAGTACTCGAACAGTTCTTGTCCCCATTTTATTGCCTGTGGCTCGAAACTTATCACATACTGACGGTCAAACTTCCCGCTTTCGTTAAACAATCCCATAGTCATTATATTGTTGGCGGTAGCAATGAGCGCTGGAATTTCCACTCTTTTTTTTTCCAGAACATAAAGACTTGAATTTTCCATTTTAAAAAATTCTTTCCCCTCTTCTTTGAAATCTTCTACAAGCCGTAAGTATACTGCTTCACTCAAAACAAGGGAAATTTCAATACCTTTTTTTGCAAGGTTGAGTACAAAAGCAGGAAGTTGAGGATGGAAATAAGAATAAAGCATGTGGGTATAGGTTGACTTGAAAAGGTTTTTCAAAAGTTCCGGGTTAAGATCAAAAGTATGACTGAGGTCAGGTTCTATGAGGCAATAATCTCCAAGCTCATTTATTCTATTTACGAGATGAGGTGGTATAGGAGCAAGCTTTCTATCGGCCCAATACTCTTCATTTTTCTCAAACACTGACAGAGTATCAATCAGTGGCTGCATTTTTTCGACAACAATTTCTCCTATCTCACTGAGCCGATATATTCCTTCTTCATGTATTACCAGCTCCTCCTCTTTTAACTTCTTTATTTGCGGAAGAAGAGCCGTCCTCGGCACCTGAAGCTTTTCAAGTGCCTCTTCAATACTTTTGGGACCTTCTTTCAGGAGCAGAAGAAAATCTTTTCTCTTCTCTGAAAACAGGATAAGATCAAGCAAATTGGAACTCATTTTATAGTCTCCATCCTGAACTTATGAAAAAAGGTTTTGTTCACCGATTCTGTTTTTATTGTTAACTTTTTTAAACCCCTTATGAGTGCCAAACTGCTAATAAAGATATCGAAATTGTTTGAAAACTTCGTCCCATTTCTTCCCAAATTGGGGAAATAGCCATTATTTAACGAATTTACAGATAAAAATTCTCCTACAACCCTTATTTCTTTTTATCTTCTTCTTGTGAGTCTAGAACAATCGATAAGCTCAATTAAGTGAAAAAGAATAAACGCAGAATCCTGAGCAAATTTTACTAGCTTATACCTGGTGTCGAGTCAAACACAAAATGTTGTGTAAAATCGAGTGCAGTTATTAGGGATTATTAAATCCTTGATAACTGACTTGACACTAGCTTATACCTAATTTATACCTAACTATACCCAACTAATACCTAACTATACCTAATTTATATCTAACTATACCCAACTAATACCTAACTATACCTAACTTATTGCTTATACCCGTTGAAAGGTATATTACTATCAGTTTTCATGGAATTTAACCTGTTCCCTGTGTCAATCTTAAATCCAAACTACTGCCTGTATTAAAATTCGAAGCTTTACTCATATGTATTATAAATCCAGAAGTTCATCTGACTGCTTTTCGGTTTGCTAGGAAACGTTGATATAGAAGATAATGAGAAAAGGGAGGAACTTGGATGAATAGTAAATAACTCCAGTAAGTAGCATGTATCTCCAAGTAAGTGATAATTAGTTTCCAGAAACTCGTAGTGTTTCATTTAATGATCGTATAATTTTTTCGTAATAAATATAATAGGATATGAGTATAATAAGATACAGAATATAATAAGATATAAAATATAGTAAGATAGAAAATATAATAATATAATCATTTCATAATTAGCAGAATTAATTTTACAAACTAATATGAGGAAGGGCAATGGAGAAAGAAAAATTGTACAGGCTGAAAGCTGAAGCAAATCAGCTTTCTCCTATTCTTAATGTCGGAAAGAACGGGATAACGGACTCTCTAGTTGAAGAACTGAATAAGCAGATAAAAGCTAACAGGCTTGTGAAGGTAAGGGTATTGAAAAGTGCTGAAGAAGGAAAAGATTTAAAGACTATCGCGGAGGAAAT
>DUGT01000022.1:55802-57283 GCA_013331275.1 Methanosarcina sp.
TTAGAAGGACAGTGATTCTGTACCGGTAAGAGTTAGAAGAGCAGTGATTCTGTACAGGTAAGAACTCTATACAGGTAAGAGTGAAAACGCAGGAATTATCCTTTTCCTAATCCGATTTTTGACGAGCCTTCGAATACAAAGCCTGTCTTTTACTTAATTAAGAATAATCTCCTGCCTTTTAAAATGAGGAACAAGTTTTTTCCGTAGAATCTATGTAATAGGTTAAAGTCTATAAGTATGAAGTTGCTTTAATATAAACCTATTATATATTTCGCCATGTTAGTAAGTTATTTATGCTGCAAAAGCAACATCGAGTTGCAAATTGTTCGCACACAATTTACAGATTACGGATGTTTCATTATTTTAGATCAATCTCATTAGTTATTTGTGTAAAAGTTGACGAACGAATAAACTGAAATTAGTGTAATAAGAATTCAAAACTCCATAAAAACTCCATATATGTGCACTTTAAGTGCCTGGAAGTTTCTTAAAACGGTTGAGTTGGGGTATTTCCCCTTTTGTTTCCAGATAGACCAAGGCAGAGCAAAACCCAACCCTCCGGAGAGATTGTTATGCTTGAAGATGAATATCAACTTGATTTTTTCAAAAATAACGGGTTCGTCCGGAAGCAGTGCCAGTCATGTGGCAAATTCTTCTGGACACGTGACCCTGACCGAAAGACATGCGGAGATGCGCCCTGCGATCCTTATACCTTTATAGGAAACCCGGTTTTTTCCAGGGAATTTGATATCTCCCAGATGCGTGAGTATTATCTTTCCTTTTTTGAGGAGAGAGGACACACAAGGATCAATCGTTATCCTGTAGTTGCCCGCTGGAGGGATGACCTTTATCTTACCATTGCATCTATTGCAGACTTCCAGCCTTTCGTAACCTCAGGGCAGGTTCCCCCACCTGCAAATCCTCTCACGATTTCCCAGCCATGTATTCGACTGAACGATCTTGACTCGGTAGGCAGGAGTGGACGTCATCTTACAACCTTTGAGATGATGGCACATCACGCCTTCAACAAAAGGGACCATGAAATTTACTGGAAGGAAAATACCCTGGGACTCTGTGATGAACTCCTTACTTCACTTAAGTTAGATCCCCTTGCTGTAAGTTACAAGGAAGAGCCCTGGGCAGGCGGAGGAAATGCTGGACCCTGTGTCGAGGTTCTTGTGAACGGGCTTGAGCTTGCTACCCTTGTTTTCATGGATCTGAAAGCTGACAAAAAGGGTGATATCCTCATCAAAGGTGAGACCTATTCCAAGATGGATAACTATATCGTTGATACAGGATACGGACTCGAACGTTTTGTCTGGGCTTCTAAGGGCTCACCTACAATCTATGATGCCCTTTTCCCTGGCATAGTGAACGAACTCATGGGTCTTGCAGGGCTTGAGCATGAACTGGACAATTCCGAATATGCGAATATTCTGGCCCAGAACGCACGGCTTGCAGGGTTTATGGATGTCAGTGAA
>DUGT01000022.1:57333-59386 GCA_013331275.1 Methanosarcina sp.
CTTGAGCATGAACTGGACAATTCCGAATATGCGAATATTCTGGCCCAGAACGCACGGCTTGCAGGGTTTATGGATGTCAGTGAACAGGCAAACCTTCTGGAACTCAGGAAAAAGGTTGCTTCAAGCATCGGAATGACCGTGGAAAAACTCTCGTCTATAATGGAGCCCGTAGAGAAAGTCTATTCAATTACTGACCATACACGCTGTCTGACTTTCATGCTTGGAGACGGGATTATTCCCTCAAACGTCAAGGCAGGGTACCTTGCAAGGCTTGTGCTCAGGCGGACTTTACGCATGATGGGTGACCTTGATATTCATACTCCGCTTTCCGAGATTATGGATATGCACATAAAGAATATGCCTGAGTATCCCGAGTTCAGGGAAAATTTCCCGGTCATACAGGATATTCTGGAATCCGAAGAAGAGAAGTTCCGTAACACAATGGAGAGAGGCCGCAGGATCATTCAGAAATCGGCATCTCATTTCAAGAAAACCGGAGAAAAGATTCCTTTATCCCAGTTAACTGAACTTTACGATTCCCACGGAATCCCACCCGAGATGGCAAAAGAAGTAGCATCCGAAATCGGAGTGGATGTAGAATTCCCTGACAACTTCTATTCCATTATTGGTGAGCTGCATAACAAGGCTGAAGAAAAGGAAGAAGAAGTTGTTCCGTTTGCAGACCGGCTTAAACACCTTCCGAAGACAAAGCGTAGCTTCTATGATGAACCCACGCGCCTGGAATTCGAGGCTGTTGTTCTGGATGTCTTTGACAACAATATAGTGCTGGATAACACCTTTTTCTATGCTGAAGGCGGAGGGCAGCCTGCAGATATGGGAACAATCACTACCGGGTATGCAGTATACAGGGTTGTGGACGTCCAGGTCTATGACGGTGTAATAGTACACACCGTAGAGAACCCTGATGGGAATCTTGATGTCCGCAAAGGTGATATTGTCAATGGCAAAGTGGATGAAAAACGCAGGATGACTCTTGCAAGGCATCACACAGCAACCCATATCGTAAACGATGCAGCTAGGAAAGTCCTTGGAAAACATATCTGGCAGGCTGGTGCCCAGAAATTTGAGGATCATTCGAGGCTTGACCTTTCGCATTACAAGCATATCTCCCCTGAAGAGCTGAAACAGATAGAGCTCCTGGCAAACCGCACGGTTATGGAAAATAAGCGTGTTATTACGGAATGGATGCCAAGAACTGAAGCCGAGCAGGAATATGGCTTTGGGCTCTACCAGGGTGGAGTGCCGCCAGGAGAAAAAATCAGGGTTGTAAAGGTCGGAGACGATGTTGAGGCCTGCGCAGGTACGCACTGCGTCAGTACAGGAGTTGTCGGCCCGATTAAAATCCTGAGGACTGAGAGGATCCAGGATGGAGTTGAGAGAGTTGAGTTTGCAGCAGGAGTTGCAGCGGTACGTGCCATGCAAAAAATAGACTCTCTCCTGACCGATTCCGCAAAGACTCTGAGTGTGCCTCCAGAGCAGCTTCCGGCAAGTGTTGAGCGTTTCTTTGGGGAATGGAAAGACCTCAAGAAAGAAAACGAGAAACTTAAGGAAGAGCTTGCTCGTGCCAGGATTTACAGGCTGCTTGGAGGAGCTTCAGAGGTTGCAGGCCTTAAGGTTATTGCCGAATTCATTCCCGAAGCCGATTCCCTTGAACTCCAGAAGACCGCTACTGAGCTCCTGAAATATGAAGACGTGGTAACTCTTCTGGCAAGTGATGCCGAAGGGGTTAAACTCGTAGCTTCTGCCGGACAAAAAGCCTTAAGTTGCGGAGTCAATGCAGGCAGCCTTGTTCGCGAGATGTCAAAGCTTGTAAGCGGAGGCGGAGGCGGAAAACCTGCCCTTGCTATGGGCGGTGGAACTGACCCTTCAAGAATTCAGGCTGCTCTTA
Organism: Methanosarcina sp.; assembly: GCA_013331275.1. Taxonomy (GTDB): domain Archaea; phylum Halobacteriota; class Methanosarcinia; order Methanosarcinales; family Methanosarcinaceae; genus Methanosarcina; species Methanosarcina sp11020u. The sequence goes on from DUGT01000022.1 coordinate 59,243, forward strand.
CCCGTGGGCTTGAACTCGTAAAAGAAGCCTGCAAGTAAGTCTGAAAGAAGTAAGTACAGGTAAGCTTGAAAAAAGGAAGTCTACAGGTAAGCCTGAAGATACCGGGTTTTTAATTCCCGGCAATTACTTCCCTATCTTTTTCTT
>DUGT01000022.1:59517-62407 GCA_013331275.1 Methanosarcina sp.
CTTCCCTATCTTTTTCTTTTCTTTTATTTTTTAATTATTTTGAATTGTTTTTCAATCAATCGTTAAAGATAACTTCGCAAAGGATTGCAATTCCGTCTTTTACAAATAGGTGCACGGTTTTATTTCCTTCGAGGTCTTTTTCAACCGCATTTCGTACTTCCCAGTATTCTTCGGGCTTCACGCCTGCTCTGAGCACAACGCTTCCTATATTCTGGCCTTTCAGAAATTTATTGATCTCTTTTGGTTCAAAGGGGCAGACTCTTAACACCAGATAATGATTTTTGATCATAGACTGCTTTATCAGGGCATCCGATGTTAATAAAAGCCTTTTTTTGTCAACTCTGAAAAGTTCGAAACTCCCCATAAAAGGCCCAGCCATCTGCATCATGGATTCCACAAGCTCAGGCAGCAGCCCGGCTGCAACTACAGACGGTTCAGGTTCATAAGCGCAGAGTTTCATTTTATCAGTTTCCTTTACCTGTGGAAGTCCGTATTTTGGAATCAGCCCTTCGCCTGCAGGCAAAGCCACAGCCATGCGGTCATACTGTTTCAGCCCGCCGAAGTAAAGGGTAAGGCGGTTGAGCTGTCCGTCCAGTGAAATGTATTCTTTTTCGCAGTCAAAAGGAATCCGTTCAGGCGGCATCTGGGGCGGAGCTTCAAAGGCAAAATTTCGGGTTTTTTCACCGTAAGCAGCCAATACATTCGGAATTCCCGGCTCAAGGCTTGAGACATGCCTTTCGTTTTCTTCGGCCGGCCGGAAAGGATCGGAAAATATCACATCAACAGCCGGTATCTGCTCTATGACTTTCGGGCTAAGGGCGTCCCCGCAAATGAATTTTACGTTCTCAAGTCCGTACATTGCGCAGTTCTGCTTTGCATACTCGATTTTTTTGGGGTCTATTTCCACTGCATATACAAACTCGCACTGCTGGGCAAAAAAGACGGTCTGCCCTCCTATCCCGCAGCTTATGTCAGCCAGAATCTTACATCTCAAACGCTGTGCCCTATAACGGGCAATGGGCTCAGGGGTTGCAAAGCGCAGGCTTTCCTTATCCCCGTGCAGGGGCTTCTCAAATTGTTTTCTCCGTGCCACGTCGATCAGGAGTAGTAGATAGGTTATTGGATTTAAAGGCGACTGAAAAAAGAAGATTGTAGAAACCGTTGCGCCGGTTTATCACGCCTATAGGGTTTGGGGATAAGGTTCTCAAACCTAAACATTGCTAAGGGTTTTGGGTCAAGCCTTTTCGCAAAAAGGTTGTGATCACGCTGTTACGTCTATCAGACCTTTTTAAAAAGCTTGTGAAAAAGTTTGTGTGTCAAGATAGAACTAGTGCTTCGATTCCAAAATAAACTCCCTATTTATTGAAAAATTCAAGGTCGATAGACGGGTTAAAAGCCAATTTTGTGAATTTACTTTGGAATCACACTATTAGCTAACAAGCGCCGGTACTATTACTTTACTTTTATTCTATTTCGGAAATAATCACTACATAATTTTTCCCATACTTCTCGGCACAGGCCGGACAGGTAGTATACCACATATACCATTTCTTGACTTCCAGGTCCTGGCTTTTTGCATAGGCTTCGAAATCCTGGCACCATTCTGCTGTTTTTTCGAAGTCTCCCTCATAGACTTTGCTCAAAAATCTCCCATTCAGTGTTACGTTTTCGGCGTCTTCCACTTCTTTATCAACAGCCAGATAAAGGTCCATGTTACTTTCCGAGGTGTGGTCCGACAAACAGAGCCAGTCCGGCATCTCTGCGCCAGCTCTGGCGACTTTATCGTTCATCCGCATTATTACCTCTCCAAAATTAAGAGGCATGTAAAACTGTGTGGTAACCGAGTCCTTGATGAACCTTTTATTGTTCCATTCAAACAATTTTCCGTCCCAGGGGGCGGGGTCAAATCGAGGACAACATTCCGGAGTTTCGAGTTCTGTGGTCATAATTTTTCACCCTGTTAAATAATGACTTTGAGGGTTATTTTAGGTTTTGGTTTTAATTTTGCTAGGAGAAGTTTCTTGACACAACATAAGAACCAGTAAATAAATACAAAAGAGAATAAATCAAGTACTTAACAATTAAATAATTTAATGCAGGATATACTCTTTGCTAGAATATCCTATCTAATTCAAAAATTTGCTTTAAATAATTAATAATTAATCATATTTGCATAATAAATCGTATTTAAATGATATGATTTATAAATGAGTTTTTACGGAGGGGGAACTTGATGATTAATATTAATACTGAACCTAAAAACGACACTTACAGACTTTTGGTAGACCTCTCCTTTGATTTATGCGACGAGTTTATTCTTGTTGTACGTAAAGATTTGTGTTTGAAACCAAACGATAGTGCTAAATCCGTATTGGAAAAGCTTAATGATTATTTAAAAGAAATGAAAGAACAATCGGAATGGGCAGGCACAGAACTGCTTGAACATACTGCATATGTTTACCATTACCATACCAGCCCGGAAGCCAGAGAAATAATCAAAGAGGTTTCAAATTCACTTTACAGTTGGGTGCAACCGAATTTACCCGAAGATTTGAGCTTTTATAAGAGTGGCAAACCTTGGCTAGTAAACACAGCTCATGAAAAACAGAGCTTTATTCTTAGCGAAGACAAGTCTGAAATAGACAGAATTGTGAACATAAAAGGCCTTGAGATAAGGTTATAACATGAACTTTGTCAGCATTTGAAATTGTTGAAGACTATCGCCAGTGGAAAATATGAAGTAAAAACTGGCAACTCAGCGATGAAAAAAAATCTACGCTGCCGGTTTCAGTAAGGAAACGCTTTCAACGCTTCCAAACTTATTTCGTTTTAAAGTTTGAATCTGTATTTTTGCGGCAGGTCGGAATACATTCATCAGTTTCCAACTTTT
>DUGT01000022.1:62628-63489 GCA_013331275.1 Methanosarcina sp.
GGGGCAGCTGCTCTTTTTCCTGCAGTGCAGACAGGATATTTCACTCCTTGTTTTTTTGAAAGGGTTTCCTCAAGCCGGACTTTTATCTCCCAATTGTCCCCGAAATCATACCTGTATAGCGCAAACTTATTTTCCGGAGTGAAGTATTTGGAGAGCTTCGCCTTATTTTCCGGCACAAGAGGTTCACAGAATGTTTCACAGTCGTCATCTGCTTTCCCTATTTTGTCAAGCTCTCCGGTTTTTGGGTTTTGTACTTCAAATTCATGCAAATGGTAATCATCCCAGTTCATTACAGCCTGGATAGCCTTATGAAGGTCCAGAAAAGTACAATTTTCCGGCACCTGGATCCTTCGCCAGATTTTAGGGCTGATACCTTTTATTGAAAGCTTTAATTGGTATATCTTTTTAAACGTGTCTTTCATAGAGTTATTCCCCAGAATAAACGTCCGCTAACACCTCTAAATTTCTGTTAACGTCCGCTAACTTCTGCTAATATCCATTAATTTCTCAATATTCATTAATTTTTGCTAACCTTAGATACTATTCAGTACTATTCAATAATTTTCGCGAGACAGATAAAAACTATAAATGTAGATTAATTTCTTTCGTTACAGAAAGTAGGGAAAACTCTTGATAGTCTCTAAACATTCATCTATCGATAAATCTCTAAAAATTTCAAACCGATCTTGCAGACGTCTCATATATGAAAGATTGAAAAACCTATCTCCTGCATGTTCAATGCGTCCGAGCTTTATTCCAAAAAATGGTTATATAATTTCCAGGACTGGGCACGAGTACTTCGCGTAATACTTAGCGATTTTTGCCTGTAAATGCTAACTTTAATTTTAACTTTAACTTTAA
>DUGT01000022.1:63679-64518 GCA_013331275.1 Methanosarcina sp.
AAGCATTGATTTTTCTTTTTTATCAGGTGTTTTATACACAAAAAATGTAATATATTTCAGTACCGTAAAACCGTATTTGTTTAACAGTTCGATTATCTGAAAATCATTATGATAGTATATGGAGAGACCTGAACCAGTATCCGTATAGCTCAAAAGGCCTTCTTCCGATACCATAACAGTAAAGCTGAAGGTACCTCCTATTTTCGTCACGCGATTTGCTTCTTCAAAAACCCTGTCCAGTTTCTCAAAGAAATGGAATACTCCACATGCTACTGTATTTTCGAACTTTGCGTCCTCATAGGGCCATCTATCTACTACCAAATCGCACAACTTAAGTTCCGTAGCGAATTCTTTTTTCTTGCATATATCGAGCATCTTTTTCGAGCCATCAATCCCGTATACCTTGAGACCGGCCTTATAAAACAAATATGAACTGAGCCCGGTACCAATACCGACATCAAGGACACTACTCCCAGGATATAAATATTCATAATCTAACCCAAAAAGCACTTCATGTCCATGATATTCTATCAGTACACTCATATTATCATAGACATCGGCAGACTTGTCATGTACTTCAATGATAGAGGGTTTCATATTTCACAGATTACTCTATAATATGAAAAAAGTTTCTATATTGTTTTTAGTTTTTTTAATTTTAGCCCTTGTTTTATTGGATCTTGCTCACGAATCCCCAAGAACGTCATGGCCTCGGATGCATCCTGAGCCGGTTTCAATCCTTGTTTTAGTGGATCTTGCTCACGAATAGAACGGAACGCAAAGAAGAGGATACCACTATACCAAGTTTCAATCCTTGTTTTAGTGGATCTTGCTCACGA
>DUGT01000215.1:0-1981 GCA_013331275.1 Methanosarcina sp.
ACAGAAATTAAGGCACACTGCCGAGGAACAAGTTGAATCAATAAAAAACTAGAGAAAAGAATTAGTCAATATATAAACTAAGTGAACGAAAAGCCGGTCATTTTTAAATGAAAATTAAAATTCAAGAAAGGGACAAGTGCCTGGAGGAATTGTAGTCTAAAAGAAAGAGGAATTAACTAGGAATCAATGCACTAAACTATGAATTGTTGTGGAGTTGTGCCGTTCCTTACCAGTAAAATAATTTTTTTAATAACTAAGTGAAATTTTACTAACTAAATGAAGTTTCACTAAATGGATGAAATTTCACTGATTTTACCAACTGAATGAAATTTCACTGATTAAACGAAATTTTACTGCTAAACAAAATTTTCGAATTAAATTAAATATTCCGATTACTTTTCAAATCAAAAAGTAATCGGAAAATTTTATCTTAATGGGATAATATGTAAGAAATAACTTTTTGGTTATTTCCTCATTTTCTTAAAGTATTTGTCGATTTCTTCCCAATCGACTATGTTCCAGAAGGCTTCTATAAATTTTGCTCTATCATTGCGATAATCAATATAGTAAGCGTGCTCCCAGGTATCCAGATCCATAATAATCGGATAATCAGGGACCAGATTTACATTATGCTTTTCGATCTGCATGATCATGAGCCTTTCAGTATCTTTACAATAGGTTAATGCCGCCCATCCTGATCCTTCCACGCTTGATGCTACCTGGGAAAATTCCTTTTTAAATCTGTCAAAGCTTCCGAAATCTTCTTTGATTACTTCAGACAATTCCCCGACAGGCTCTTTACTTGAGTTGCTTTCGGGAGTCATCTCCCACCAGAAGTAATCGTGAAGGACATGGCCAGCCAGATTAAAAGACAGGGCCTTTGCAGTTGCCTTATAATCAAAGTCGGTCCCTTCTTTTCTTGCCTTGTCCATCATTTCTATAGCTGCATTTGCGTTAGTCACATAAGCCTGGTGGTGCTTATCATGATGTAACTTGAGCTGCTCTTCGGAAATATAAGGTGCCAGGTCTCCATATCCATATTTCAAAGGTGGTAATTTGTACAATCCTTTGGTCATGTTATCCACTCTTTTTATCGAATTTTTTAGCTATTTGTTTTGCAAAATTTGTTATGGTATCCGGTCAAGTATGAGTCTATGCTTTTCAGTCAAAAGATCCCATTAAAAACGGTCCCACTACAAATCCTGCCCCTCTAATCATTTTCCCCTTAGTTATGTTACAGGAACCTGTTTCGATTTAATCTATCGTGAATAATTTTATTCCTGAACATTTCTTGCTTTAAAGTACTCTACTCTGTAAAGCACTCTGTTTTGAGTCTCTTCAAACACATATCGAATCGCATCTGGCAATTCAAAATGTAAACTATAATTATCATCAAACCTATTTAAAGATAAAAGATACAATTTATAGATATTTTCAAAGAAATGTATTCAGGACCTCCAAGAAAAATATAACTTCTTAAAATTAGAATAATAAGTAGCAATTAAAATAAAATTACAGTAGAGGCATTAGCGAAGTTAAAAACTAAATAAAGATTAATTTTGATTGAAGAAAAAACTGGTTGAGGAAGAAAACAAATGGTAAATTCACTTTCCCACCTGGGAGTCGGCCTTCTGATTGCCCTTACTCTCGGCTTTAAAGGAAAAAAGCGAAATGTTCTCGGGTTTTTGGCTATCCTTCCTGACCTGGATTTTATCCCATATATTGTGTTTGCTCTCGTCAGCAGCAGCGTAAGCCATGAGGTACGAAACCAGCTTTTCTACCTTTTCGGTCACAGGGAATTCATGCACTCAATCCTCTTCATCTTGCTTGTCACGCTTTTAATCTGGCTTAAAACAAAAGACCGCTTATTCACAGCTGCCGGCTTTGCAGCTATATTTTCCCATGTTTATCTTGATTACGCGACAAGCTGGAAAATGCGTCCTTTCTACCCATTCAGCACCGGAACATCCACTCTCGGAGC
>DUGT01000215.1:2263-9310 GCA_013331275.1 Methanosarcina sp.
GTCTGGCTTGCAGTCCTGCCGGTGGCAAAACTATTTCTTGTGAATTATATTTCCAACACTGAAGGTGCAAAAATCAGCTATGAGGACACCTATCCCTCGTCTTTCGGGAAGTTTCTTGCCGCTTATCCTTATAATTCCACACATTACAAGATTATGGAAGTGAGCTACTGGTCCGGGATCGGAAAAAGCGATTATATCGAGAAAATCAACGTTACCGGTGACGTTCCCGACGCCTCTGCGTATATTGAAAAAGCCGGAAAACTCTACAGCACAGCCGTTCCTCAGGAAATTGATTATCCTGTTTACAGCGTTTCGGAAGAAAATGGCTCGGTAACGGTTACGCTGAGTGATGCAAGAGATCAGTATGTCAAATACTGGGCTTATTTCAAAACGGTCTACAGGTTCGTTTTCGATAAGGAGAGCGGAGAGTATGTGGCTTATGCGAGTGAACAGGAGGGAAGGGAGAAGAAGTTGGAAGAAAATTGGTTTAGGAGGATATCGTAAAGTTATTTCTTTAAATTCAATGAAATAGAACATGATTCCTATGGACTTAGTACTATAACTAGTAGCTTTCAAATTTTATATTTTACTTTTCATACGATTTTTTGTAATTCCAAAACCATGGTAGATCTTCTGCGGTAAACTTTCGACATTTTTCTTCAGATGATACTGCGCCCAATTTCTGCGCTTCTCTCCAAAATTCTTGAACAATATTATCAAATTTATTAATTATTTCTGGGTAATATTCTAGTATTCCAATTAACATATAGTTAATATTTTTACTGTAACAAATTCTACTATCAGAATATACGTTAGGAGGTAGTATGTTTATCAGTTGATTAAATATACTAGATAGTGAAGTACTTAAAACTCGTAAGGCTTTTAAACATATTTCATTTTTTGGTTTTCGTCCTTCCAATAAATTAAATATCAGTGGATGTCGAGCATTGAAAATTACCTCTTCAGTATCAAAAGCATATGGAATATGGACGAAAAAAGGTGTTCCATTGTTGCCATTATTAACCATTTCATATGTTAAAAACATACCTTGAATCGAGAAGACTCCTTTTTCTTCAGAATCGTTTGAGATGATTTCGATCACAACACCTGGAATTGATGTTATTAATATGTGTTTGGGATTACCTAGTATTCCTTCAAAAAAATCTTTTTTGACAAGATCTTCATCTCCGTCTAATAATAAGAGTGGGCACTCTATAGTAGCTTCGTTCTTAAATTCTTCAAATATTCTTTTGTCAGATATTTTGTCTGGCCAATCATTGACACCTGTTATTCCAATAAATGGTAATGTCTCTAAATCATGTACAAATTGATAGGTCTTTTTACCATTAGCAGATAAAAATGGAAAAGGAACATTTTCAAGAAATATTTTCTTAATCTGTTGATTAATTGGCCCTGGGTTAATTGAGTATTTGTTTCTCCCAGGATTTAAAATTTTTAGTTTTAGTATTTCATCAACATATTTTAGGTACTTTTCTACTGAATTTGAATTTTTATACGTTTTTAAGTGTTTATCAAGCTCTTCTATATATTTTAAGTTAATTAAATTTGCGATTCTTGAGTGTTTTTTATCCTTAACTACTATCTGTCTACTAGGGCTGAGGGTTAACTTCTCTTGGCCTGATAGATTAATTGATACGTCTAAATTGTCAGATATCCAATCGGGAAAGAGACCTTCAGAAGGTATTGAAAATCCCCTTTGTGCAATGATTCTGCAATTATCGTTAGAATAATAGCTGCCCGAAACAACATTTATCCGACCCTCTATGCCTTCCAAATTATCATTTTCTCCAAAAAGGATTTCAAAATACTTTTTTGTCTTCTTTCCTGTTGAAGGAATTTCCCCAGGTAATAGTGGTCTATATGTTTGTGTTCTTTCGATAGTATGAACTTTAATAGAATATTCAATGAATGGGGCTATTTCCGAGATTTTCTCCATTAATGTCTCAGCAGAAAATGGATGATTGGGTTTTAAGTATAGAGTTATTTTTGTTCCATACTTCGAACGCTTAGATTGCTTTTTTATAAAATAATCATAAGCTGTTGGAATCTCAAAATATATTGGTTTAGATGGATTAAGTTCGTCTTCAAACGTTTTCCTTCTACTCTCAACAGTAAAATTATTAGCAACCATAAAAACTGATAAAATACCTATTCCAAATTCACTTATAGGATCCACGTTTACATTTTTTTGTCGAAAATCTAAACTCTGGTAGTAACTTCTGCCCACTTTCATGAAGTAATTCTCAAATATTTTTTCATCCATACCAATGCCATTATCTTCAACAATTAATTCATCCTTTATTAAAGAAACTTCTATAGAGGGGTTGTATCCATTTCCTTCTCTTTTTTCCAGAGATTCTCTATAACGTACAGCATCTACAGAGTTCTGCAAAAGTTCTCGAAGTGCTACAATTGGATCTCCATAGAGTCCTTCTCCCATAAGTAAATCAAGGACTCTACGATAATCAAGTTCAAAATGGAAATCACAGTATTCATAATCAATAGAATGAATCTCTGCATAAACAGGCTCAGAAAGTTTAAGTGTATACTTTTCCTCTAAATTGTCTCTGTAACTTGAAACTAACTGATAGCTATCTTCTATTTCCTTATCGATTTCTTTTATGAATTTTCTAAGTGTTCGTTCCTGTTCTGGATGTTTACAATCAGCTACAATTTTTATCTTTTCAGGTGTAATCGGAAATCCGGTTATAGAGAGATGTTTATTCCACTCTTTGATGCTAATTTCATCTTTTGGATTTAGGTAGTAGAATAAATGTTTCGGAGTTCTTTCGGGATCGATATCCAATTTATCAGCTAATCGAAATATTACAGCTAAATACTGAACGTTCACTGGTTTATCTCGTATAAAAGTATCATTTGGCCAAGATTTAGTATTATACAAATCTTTTACTGGGAGCTCATGACTGTCACATACCGCCATTACCCAGTTATAGTATGGAATGTCTTTCCATGAAATTTCAGAGTCCAATTTATATTCTTCGATTATTTTGTGTGCATGTTGAACATGATTTTTTCGAAGAAAATCAGTAAACGCTTTGTTTTCCATATTAAGCGCGACTTCATAATCACTATTGTTTTTCGCTTCCTCGAACTTTTCGTATAATTCTTCGTTTGAGGTTAAATGTTTTTTAAATTCACTAGTTTTAACTATTTGCTTCCGATCATCAGAAGATGCGATCATTCCTATATCATGAAGATAGGCAGCGTAAATAAGTATGGAAATTTCAATAGAATTTAATTGTTTGAGAGTCTCACAAGGAATTATTTTTTCTATATTTTCAATTACATGAACACTATGATTAGCATTATGCAATGTGAACTCAGGCATATTTTCCGGAATTCTTTCTAGTAAAGGAGCAGCCTTGCGAACAACTGAAATTATATTTTGTGAAATTTCATGATCTACTAATGAAGTCTTTTCTATTTCTTCATTCTCTTTTTCAAGAAGTTTCTTAAACAGACCTGTTTGTTGTAATCTCAGAATCGCATCTTCAGACATTTATTTGCTCCTTACTACTTGCAAACCCTTTTAACGTATGACCTGATTAATTTTTTGTTTCTATTTTTTGTGTATTCGTTAAATAATTTCACTTCTTTCTGGTCTCGGCCGCCTGCTTCGCAGTCGTATGGTATCCCGTTTTAAGATTAATTGAAACTCAAAATGACATTGGGCATGAGTCTATCTAAAATTCATTCTCATGATTTTGTTACTTTTGCCAGTCTCATTCGGTAGCATTCGCCAGGCACAACAAGGACGTAACAAATAAAAGATAGTATTCAATATTTCTCATAAGAAAAAGAATCTTGATATTAAAAAAAGTTGTAGGTTTGAAATTCATAAGTTCGGATTCAGGGTAATTTGATCATTTTCTGTTTCCCATCTTTTTATTGAATCATATAACTCTGTCTTAATAAAATCCGATGAATTATAAGCTTCTATTAATTTTGACTCAATAATATCATGAAGTTGTTGTTGATTTAATTTTCTGCAATCGCAAATGCCGAATATATATTGAAGCCCCAAAATTAATATTTTAATCATATCGTGACCTCTACAGACCTGCCATTTGTCATGTGCTATATCAAAGGCTTCGTTCAGTTTGTTTTTTAAAGTTTGTGCATCGTACCGGAAATTTCCGTTTTTGCCCAGTATTTCAAAAATGAAGTTGTCCAAATTAAACTCCAAGTTCTCATTGTCAACAAATTTTTTAAAATCCAATTCATTGAAACTTAGAGGAAACCCTTTTTGAGATATCCATAACAGATATCCGATCCAAAGCGAACTTTCTAATAAGGTTTCTCTTAAGTCTTTACTGTTTTTCTCAAAAAAAGCTTTCAACCTTTCTTCATTTGCATATTCACTCATGGCATAATCAAGAGCTTTTGTCTTTATCATCATAGTTTCAATATCGTGAGTATCTGTGATCAAAATGTCTGAATTCAAACTTTGACCATCAAGCCGATAAAAATCAGAATCTACAATACCAAAAACTTTTAAAGCTGGGTTTCTTTCTTTAATCATTGGAATTGCTTTAATTACTTTTTGTTTTCCTGTAGCATCTTTTATATGGCAATGTTTAGTGTCCACAAACTTGTTGAAAAGGACCTTATCTGTTATCCCTTCAACCAAAACAATTGCTCCTTTGCGATATTTTTTATTCATACAAATTTCATTTGCAATTGCTTCGGCTTTTATTTTATCTCTCACTGATATTCACCTTCTTCAAGGTCAACTGTTAAATCCCAACGATCATCAATAATTTGAGGTGAATGTGTCGCAACAATAATGTTTAGTTTATTAAGTTCTGCAATTCTCAGTAAATTCTTGATTATTTCTTCTTGCCACATTATGTGCAATGAGATTTCAGGCTCGTCTATTAGAATTATTGAATTATCTTCGGTTTTGAACAGCAATTCGTAGTTTATTATAACTTCATGTTGCTCACCAGAAGATAATTTTTCAGGAGTCAATACTTTGCCGCCCTTAAATTTAAAAACGAAACCTTTGCTTTTTTTAACTTCAATTGACTTATTTGAAAATTGCTTATTAATTATTTCTTTAAATAAGCTCATTTTCCTTGCTAAATCATCAAATACAGATAATTTTGCTTCGGTATCTTCAATATAAAGTGTAAGGACTCTTCTTCTTTCACTTGTCATATTTTCTTGAGGCAATTCATTGGATTCCCTGGACTCTAAAATACCTAATTCCATAAGATTTTTATTTTTGGTCTCTATTTCTTGAATCCTTTCGTAGATTGCTTTCTCATCGAGTATCTCAACTGCATCCAAACCTTCATTTTGAATTAATCTGTGGGGAAACGTACTATCGAGCTTCTGAGATATACTTGCATATTCCGAATTTTTATCTTCTATTCTTTTTACAAGGTCCTTAGAATATTCGAGAACTACTTGAACCGGTATAACTTTTTTCCTATTTGGATCATGTTCTTGATAATCTGTTTGAGAATCGTATTTCATCAGTCTTTGAGATTCTATCAAATGGACTTTTATTTCCTTCAACTCATCTTTTAATTTATAATAATCAGGCAAATTGGAATCAGAAGGAGGAAAACGATATCCGTAAATTTTAATTAAATCTGAAATCTCCAGTATGTCCCCCGTTTTCAAATTCTTCCACTTATTAACCCCAACTCTTTCAATTTGCATTTCTATTTCTATAAATCTCGAAATATTCCCAAGTTCAAAATTATCTTTTGGATATTTATCAGGAGTTAGATTATATTCCTCAGTTTTTCCACCTGATTTAGTTATGTTACATTTCACAAGTTCATGTGGAATTTCATCATCGCTACAAAGAATACCTTGTTTTATAATTTCAACGCTGGATATTTCTTCAATGTCCTCTAACGACTCTTTATTTTCAAATTCTATTCTAAATACATTAAATGGTATTTTTCTAATATATTCAATGTCAACATCTATTGCCGCTTTAATAAGTTTAAAAATCGTTGTTTTTCCGTAGCCATTTGGGGCAATTATTATAGTTACTCTTTCATCCGTATTTAGAGGAATATTATAATTGTATAAATCAAATAAGCCTTCTATCGAAATCTTTTTTAATCTCATGATTTACCTCAATAAGTGTTGACATAAAATAAATTGTTACTTGCTAATCCTTTTTTAATCATTACCTTATTAGTTTTTTGTTTTAATTTATGAATGTTAATTAAATGTTTTCACTTTTTTCGATTTTCGCCGCCTGCTTTGCAGCCGTAATGGTACCTCTTTTTAAGGTTCATCGAAACTCAAACCTACCCTGAATTCAGAAATTTTTCAAATTTATGATTAAGGCATGGTTCACTCAAAAAATCAATTCAAAAATTCGCGAAAAACAGGCTGAAGAACAGTAATTGACAGAAACTTAATGCAAAATAGAATGAATTGCTATGGAAAAAATGGAAGACGAATGGCAAAATAAGCCATTTTATTACTCTATTATAAAGCCATTTTATTACTCTACTATAACAGTCCTTTGTTGCATAACAGTGGGGTCCAATATATCAGGAGGATGGGAGAACCTCACACTATGGAATATAATTTTACCTTCTCCATTTTCGACCGTGAGAAACTTGAACTTACTGGTTCCACCTCTTCCCGGGATAGTAGGTTCATCAGGTACATACGTTGACTCTACAAAGTAAACACAACTTGGCATCTCTGACAGTAAGCAATTGTAGCCGGTTGAAGCAGGATTCGATGGTATTGAAATTTCGAATATCTCTCCAATTTTCTTATGTATCGGGGGCAATAATTCTAACTCTTGCATTCGTTCGTTCCTCCTTTGTATTAACTCTTTCACTATTTTTCTGGTTATATTATGTGAAAATACTTACACAATTTACCTAAAAATGGTTGAGTTATAAGGTAAAATGTATTTTAAGTATATACAACTTTCTAACACTATATAATATTATATAAGAAATATTTTTAATTTCGTCACGAAAAATATGCATAAATTTCTTATTGATGATAATTAATATA
>DUGT01000215.1:9472-28511 GCA_013331275.1 Methanosarcina sp.
TAGAATTTTTCTGACTCAACTTTTATAAACCTGCTTTTTAAAAAGCAACAAAATTCACAAGGTTGTGAATAACAAAATCCGCAAAAGTAGGTTGAGAATAGTAACCGACTAAAACTTAACGTATAAAATGAATATATATGAAAAAAAGTGAAAGGTAAATGGCAAAACAAAGCCATTTCATTGATTTACTATAACAAATCTTTGTTGCATAACTGTAGGTTCCAGTATCTCCGGAGGGTGAGAGAATCTCACGCTATGGAAAATAATCTTGCCTTCACCTTTCTTGACTGCAAGAAACTTGAACTTGCTAGTTCCTCCGCTTCCTGGTCTGACAGGTTCATCTGGTACGTATTTTGACTCTACTAAATAAACGCAGTGTGGCATTTCTGACAATAAGCAGTTGTAGCCGGTCGAAGCAGGATTTGACGGTATTGATATTTCAAATATGTCTCCAACTTTTGCATTAATTGGTGGTAATATCTTTAGTTCTTGCATTATTTTATACCCCCTTTATGTTTTAACTCGCTCACCATTGTTCGGGAAAACATTGTTTATATAGACACTTTTGACAATTTATTCAGGCGATTGAGTTATAAGTTATAATGTTGGTCCAGGTATATACAACTTCCTAACGTTCTTTATTATCAATTATCTATTATATTATTGTGCAATATTATTGTGCAGATAAATGTTTGACATCTCTAAGGAAACATACCTAAAAAAGCAGTATAAGCCTATTGCGAAGATAATTGATCCCGAATCGTCCATAGTACTTTTTATTCGTTCTATGAGTTCACTTGCTGTATGGCACTTGTTTTTATGAAGAATCAAAACTCAAATTGTCCTTGAATAGTGAAAATTCTAAAAACTACACCTTCCGGTACTCAGTCTTTCAAAAAAATCTATTCAAAAAATTGCGCTCTGAAAAATAAGTCCACTGCCCTACTTCTTCCCCAGACAAAAGCCCGCCACCGGAAAGCCACCCCACAAAGTCTTTATTCCGGCAGCAGTTTGAGTGAAGAACTATTTTTCTTCACTCAAATACGTTTTATTCAGTCTTCTTCAATTTCTTCGTTTTCGTCCTCTTCTTCTGCTTCATCATCTTCTAATTCTTCGGTTTCTTCGTCTTCGTCGATAGTTTCAAAGTCTTCTGATTCGCTAAACTCATCGAGTTCCTCAGCTTCGTCTTCTGAAACCTCGTCTCCTTCTCCGGCTCCAATTGCTTCTCCGGTACCTTCAAAGGCTGTGAGTTTGAGGTTCTTTTCGGCTTTTCCATTTTCTATCCTGGCTATACCTGCGACTGTGTCGCCGGGTTTCAGATTCATGATCCTTACACCCTGGGTGTTTCTGCCCTGGATCGAGATATCTTTAGCAGGGATGCGGATAATGATACCATCAGAGCTGGTGAAAATAAGCTCATCGTTTTCAGCTACGGATCGAACTCTTGAAACTGGGCCATTCCTCTCGCTGGTAATGATTGTTATCACGCCTTTTCCGCCACGGCGGTGCGCAGGATACTGGGAGTACTCGGTTCTCTTGCCAAAGCCGTTTTCAGTTACGGTCAGGAGGGTCGTGGTTTCATCGACAATATCCAGACTGACAACCTCATCGTCCGGGCCTTCAAGGGTCATACCCCGGACCCCTCTTGCAGTTCGGCCCATAGGGCGGACATCTTCTTCAGAGGAGCGGATAGCTTTGCCTTTCTTTGAAACCATCAGGACTTCTTTTTTGCCGTTGGTAAGGAGAACTCTTACAAGCTCATCATCTTCATCAAGGGTGACTGCAATTATGCCTGCTTTCCTCGGGTTCTTGAATTCCGAGAGAGGAGTCTTTTTGATCGTACCTGCCCTTGTTGCCATGAGCAGGTAGTGGTTTTCGTCAAACTCCTTTACCGGGATCATTGCATTGATTGTTTCGCCTTCCTTAAGCTCCAG
This sequence comes from Methanosarcina sp., assembly GCA_013331275.1. Lineage (GTDB taxonomy): Archaea > Halobacteriota > Methanosarcinia > Methanosarcinales > Methanosarcinaceae > Methanosarcina > Methanosarcina sp11020u. The sequence goes on from DUGT01000215.1 coordinate 11,407, forward strand.
AAGGTTTACTATTGCTTTGCCTCTGGACTGTCGGGAGCCTTCAGGGATCTCATAGACTTTTTCCCAGTATAGCCTGCCAAGGTTTGTGAAGAAAAGGATATAGTTATGGGTTGAGGAAATGAAGAGATTCTCCACGAAGTCTTCTTCTTTCATTTCCATGCCGATTATACCCCGACCTCCGCGACGCTGCATGGTGTAAGTCCTGAGCGGGATGCGCTTTATGTAGCCTCCGTTAGTAATTGTGACAACAACTTCTTCTTCATGAATCAGATCCTCTTCCCTGACTTCAGAAGCAGCCTGAACGATTTTTGTCCTACGGGCATCTCCATACTTTTCCTTGAGCTCAAGAAGTTCATTCCTGATTATCTCGTACTTGAGTTCATCGCTTTCAAGGATTTTTCGGAGTTCAGCTATCAGTTTTACAAGGCCTTCAAGCTCCTCAAGTATCTTCTGGGTTTCAAGTCCTGTCAGACGCTGCAGGCGCATATCAAGGATCGCTCTTGACTGAATCTCATCAAGGGCAAAATTCTCCATCAGGCCCTGCTTAGCTTCATCAGCGTTTGCTGAGCCCTTTATCAGAGCAACGATCTCATCTATATTATCCAGAGCAATCTTAAGCCCGTCAAGGACATGAGCTCTTTCTTCGCTTTTCTTGAGGTCATAAAGGGTCCGCTTCTGGATAATTTCCATCCTGTACTCAAGATATATCTGAAGAAGTTCCTTGAGGTTCAGCTCTTTTGGTTTTCCGTCAACAAGAGCCAGATTAATTATCCCGAAAGTGGTCTCCATTTGAGTGTGCTTATAAAGCTGGTTCAAAACAACCTTTGGGTTCGTGCCTCGAGAAAGCTCGATAACAACCCTGATTCCTTCCCTATCAGACTCGTCACGAAGGTCGGAAATTCCCACAATTGTCTTTTCCCTAACTAGCTGGGCAATGTTCTCAATCATCCTGGCCTTGTTTACCTGGTAGGGAAGCTCGGTTATGATAATCTGCTGTCTGTCTTTTTTTAACTCCTGAATATCGGCAACGGCCCGAATCTTTACAGAGCCTCTTCCGGTCATATAAGCCGATTTTATGCCTGCTGTCCCAAGAATGTGAGCACGTGTAGGAAAGTCCGGCCCTTTGATTACAGTCATGAGTTCAGGAATTGTGATCTCAGAATTTTCAATAAGCATAAGAATGCCGTCAATGACCTCTCCGATGTTATGAGGGGCCATGTTTGTTGCCATTCCTACTGCAATACCAGTGGATCCATTGACAAGAAGATTCGGAAGTTTTGCAGGGAGGACTTCGGGCTCTTCCATTGACCCGTCGTAATTTGGCATGAAGGGTACTGTCTCCTTGTCGATGTCTACCAGCATCTCTTCTGCGATTCTGTCCATACGGACTTCAGTGTAACGCATGGCAGCAGCCGAGTCCCCATCTATTGACCCGAAGTTTCCCTGACCGTCAATTAAAGGATAACGAAGTGAGAAATCCTGGACCATACGCACAATAGTGTCGTAGACCGCAGTATCTCCGTGCGGGTGATATTTACCGAGCACGTCTCCCACCACACGGGCTGACTTCTTGTAAGGCTTGTCATGCGTAATCCCTGCCTCTTTCATGGCAAAAAGGATCCTGCGGTGAACTGGCTTAAAGCCATCCCTTGCATCCGGAAGAGCTCTTCCAACAATTACACTCATTGCATAGTTAATGTAAGAGCGTTTCATCTCGTTTTCGATAAGGATGGTAGTAACTCCACTCTTATCTGGCTCCATACCTTCGTCATCCGGATCGTCTGAAGCAGGGTCGGATACGTTTAGTTCCAGTTTTTTGCTCGAATCTTCCTGTGTAAGGGCGATTGAACCGTCCTTATTTTCCACCTCTTCATCTTTTTCTTCATCTTTCTTTTCGGGGATAAGGGTAGACTGATAAGACTTTTTCAATTCATTTTCGAGTTTTTTCTCGTCTTCAAATTTAACCATTTTTAGCCACCTCAGATGTCCAGATTTACGACCTCTTTTGCATGCGTTTCTATGAAGTTCCGGCGTGGCTCAACCTCATCTCCCATGAGAACTCTGAAGATCTCATCAGCCCGAATAGCATCTTCCAGGGTTACCTGTAAAAGAGTTCGGCTCTCAGGGTCCATGGTGGTTTCCCAGAGTTGTCCTGGGTTCATTTCACCAAGCCCTTTATAACGCTGGATTCCAAGTCCTTTTTCCCCGAGTTCTTTCTTCTTTATTTCCAGTTCCCTGTCAGAGTGTACGTAGTACTCGGCTTTGCCTTTCTTTATGCGGTAGAGAGGAGGCTGAGCAATGTATACGTATCCCTCGTCAATCAGAGGTTTCATATAGCGGAAGAACAGCGTGAGAAGAAGAGTCCTGATATGTTCTCCATCCACATCGGCATCAGTCATGATAATGACCTTATGGTAGCGGGCACTTTCCAGGGAGAAGTCCTCGCTGATTCCTGTTCCGATGGCGGTGATCAGGGAAATTATCTCTTCGTTTTTCAGGATCTTTGCAAGTCTGGATTTTTCTACGTTCAGGATCTTTCCTCTAAGAGGTAAAATAGCCTGAAAACTCCTGTCTCTACCCTGTTTTGCAGAACCGCCTGCTGAATTACCTTCCACAATGTAAATCTCGCAGGCTGCAGGATTCTTTTCCGAGCAGTCTGCAAGTTTTCCGGGAAGAGTGCTTACTTCCAGAGCATTCTTTCTTCTGGTAAGTTCTCTTGCTTTTTTGGCAGCTTCTCTGGCTTTCTGGGCAAGGAGGGCTTTTTCAAGAATAACATTTGCAACCTTGGGATTTTCCTCAAAATATTCTGCAAGCCCATCAGTTACAAGGGAGTCCACAATTCCTTTGACATCACTGTTTCCAAGCTTTGTTTTGGTCTGTCCCTCAAACTGGGGTTCCATGAGTTTAACACTGATGATTGCGGTCAGTCCTTCCCTTACATCATCACCTGTGAGTTTTATGTCTTCTTTGGAAAGCTTGTTAGCTTTAATGTAATCGTTTGCAACCCTTGTCAATGCGGTCTTAAAACCGATAATATGGGTGCCGCCTTCGTGGGTATTGATATTGTTTGCGAAAGAGTACACGTTTTCTGTATAGCTGCTTGTGTACTGCATTGCAATCTCTACTACCATATCATCTCTTTGCCGCTCAAAATAAATCGGGTCGTGAAGAGGCTGTTTTTTATTGTTCAGATACTTCACGAACTCCACTATTCCCCCTTCATAGGTAAAAATCTCAGCCTGCCCTTCTGGGACTCTTAAATCCTTGAGGCTAATAGTAAGGCCCCGGTTCAGGAAAGCCAGTTCTCTTAACCTGTTTGAAAGGACCTCGTAATCGAAGTCAAGTGTCTCAAAAATTTTAGCATCAGGCTTAAAGGTAGTCTTTGTACCTGTAGTGTCCGAGGTTCCGATTTCCTGAACGTCAGCCTCAGGTTTTCCACGGGTGTATCGCTGGAAATACTTCTTGCCTTCTCTTGACACTTCAACTTCCAGCCATTCCGAAAGCGCATTTACAACAGAAACACCTACTCCATGCAGTCCCCCTGAAACCTTGTAGGTGTTCTTGTCAAACTTCCCTCCTGCATGCAGAACAGTCATTACAACTTCAAGGGCTGATTTTTTGTGAAATGGATGGGGGTCGATGGGGATACCTCTCCCATTATCCAGGACTGTCACACTGCCATCCGGGTTAATTGTGACATTTACCCTGGTACAGAAGCCTGCAAGGGCTTCATCTATACTATTGTCTACTACTTCATAGACTAGGTGGTGGAGCCCGCGACTATCCGTGCTCCCTATATACATGCTGGGACGCTTCCGGACAGCCTCCAGGCCTTCCAGCACCTGGATGTGCGAAGCATCGTAAACCTGTTTATCACTCATCTTAACTTATTCTCCATAAAAATCTAGTAAAGTTATCTAAGTTACGTAACATTACATTTTTTTTAAAAAATTCGCGGGAAAACTCTTATCAAAATAGATCTTAGAATTCGTATCAATCCTATAAGCCTGCAGTTTTTATTAACTGCTTTTTATATATTAATTTTATCTTTTCTTCCACGAACCAAATTCAATATGCGCTCATACATTTTAAGCCTTTAGATTCCCTGAAAATTGTACAAGATTTTTCAGTATCAACCCTCTTAAAACAAGTAATTTTAGCATAATTTTGCGCTCAAATATGCGCTTTTCATACTAATTTTTTAATACGTCTTTAGTTTAAATTAATATTTTCTGTTTCGCTCTCAAAAATTCATGTCTCATAAGGAATCAGAGCAGAAGTCGCGGCATTTATACTGTTTATCAGCAGATTTTTACATATGCAGTTACAGGGTATCTTTCCAAACTCAATAAGCAGTTCCCGAATAAAACACCAAATTTAGAATGTTTTCCTGGATACCATGATGTACTGCCTGGATATCATGATGTATATCCCCGATCGGATTTGCTCGCAGTTTTTTAGAGCTAAATCTTTTTACGGTAATTTAAAATGTTTCTATATAAACTTTACCAGCTTCAGACTCTACAACCAGAGAAAGACCGCAGAAAATAAAAAGAAGCTAGAGTTCACTTCATCCCAACCTTAAGGTGGGGTGTTCGCGACCCTCCGCGCTTCTTATGTAATAAAGTAAAAAGTAGGCAAATAAATATCATCAATGTGGGCAGAATCAGCCCACGCCTAGCATATCATGCAGGATCATAACTTTGTTTACGGATCGTGTCAGAATCCATTAATCTATTGAATGGGCCACACAGGGCCACAAGTCACATCCGGAAGTGAGCAGCGGGCAACAAAAGCTTCGGCATGACCATGGTTTTTCATATCGGAGAACGCATCCCCAAAGTTACTACGCCCCGGACCAGCCCAGTAGCCACTGTCCATCACTCCTTCTATAACCATCTCATGATCAGTATATGGACACACCGCAATGTATATATCTCCTTCCTGTCCATCGGATCCACTCCACTCAGGGTTAAGTGGACGAAGTTGTACATCACCTGGAATACTTAAGACAGTGATCACTAGAGTTGCTAGGCCACCGACTCCTGTTTTGAATATATTGTCAAATGACTGTCCAAGTGCATGAAGAAGGACATGTTCACCCAATCCTTCTGCAACTTCTGAAACCCAGCTGTAACCTTCAAGTCCAGATGATTCACTATCATCAGGGGGTTGTAGTCGATCAACACGGCCAGCTTGTTCGCCAAGCCAATACACTTCAATAAGCTCTTCAGAGAATGGTCGGAAATGGCTTTCATAAGGCTCAGCGAACCCGGCAAGGTAACCCTGCTCCCACACGTCTCCTTTTTCATTATCTCCAGCAAAAGGATTTATAGTTGCCATATTTTAACCTCCAAATAAATATATTAAGACTTATGCATTTGGACTGAAAAATCAATAGCATCAGATTGTTCACGGTTTAAAACGTGACTTTGTGATCTACAGTCTTTACCGTAATTGATTTTAGTTCTCAAGTGCGTAAGTTCTATATATCTTAATAAATTGATTAACAGCATTTCTTGCGATACTCAACTTTGCTTCAAACCATGTAATTTCTGTTCTTATCCTTCGCATTTCAAATCTCAGAAAAATGCCTTTACGGCCATCGTGATACGTGCTCTCTGCACACTATTTCTCCTGACCTGACATATTTTTACTCCACAAAATTATTTTATTCATCTATGGTATTTTTCAATTTTTCACGCTTTCTTTGCTGATTCTTTCCTTTTTTCTTCCTGCATATCCAGTACATCTGTAGCTCAGTACCGTGTGTCTCCGTCTTTACTACCACTGTAAAGTAAGGTCGGGATCAGGACACTTTGGCAGAGCCTTGCATATGAAAGCCAAGATGTAAATCGTTTCATCTAAGACTATTGGCTGTGACGGCTGCGGAGACGAGGTTGGTGAGGTAGCCGTTGTAACCTGTATCGAGGATTGAGATAACGACTGTGGCAACCTGATAACTGATCTTGCTCGAAGATTGAGTAGAAGGCGCGAAGAGGCTTCTTGGATCATGACTGGCTTCACTACGGCATTGCTCACAATAGTCGGTCGCATCATAGCAAGGTCTTCCACCTGCTTATTTGCCACTCTAGGCAACGCAACCTCTGTATTTTTCACCCTTAACCTCGGCAAAGCCCTAAGGACATTTTGTTCTGCATTAGGTGGATGCATATTTAACACAGAGGGTGATACCCGCCTAATCCCTTTTTTATGTAAAACTATAGCAGGGAAACCCTCGAACGACGGCTTTGTGATTATTTCTCCCGAGTTAGCTTGCTTTTCTTCCACCGATACCTTGCGTGCAAATACTATGGCTGTTACATAAGCAGGACATATCCCTGAAGGCGGTATACAACCATCAGAGAGAACTTTGGTCGCATCCGCAAACTTCCAGAAACGCGCCCGAAACACATCTGGCACAATCCATGAACGCTGGATAGTTGCTGAACTGAATTCGAAGGTTACCGACTTTACAGACGGTGCAGTGCTGCCTGCCGAGAATCGGGCACGCAGTTCTTCAGGAGCCTCATCAATCAAGACTTTGATTTCTTCCTCACTAAGTTTGAATGGAACCCATGAACCTTCTTCAACTGCATTTGAAGGCGAGAAAATACTTGGAAACACTATGGATGTATCTGATACACCCGTTAAAGTGTCGGTATCCCAATTAAAGTGGCTCTTCCATTCTGCCCATGTTTGAATTGGAGATCGCGCTCCAAGGCTCGCGACTATACTTTGCGCAGTTTCAACCTCGTTTTTATACCCCTCAACAATCCACTTCGTTTCTAGCTCATCGAGAATTGCACGCTGTGCAGGTTCATCGACATCCTTCCATCTCTGTTTTTCGGTTAAGTCGGTCGAGCATTCAGCTGTATTTTTATCTCCCAGGTATTTCTGTTGAGCCACCTCATAGGGATCCCTACATAGCTTATAGGCTTTGAACGGTGCACTATCCTCCCTCATGCCATCCTCGCCAGTTACATGCAGGTACGCGAGAGCCTGCTGATAATGTGCTTCCTCATCAGGTGTACGAGTTGAGGAGGCGAGGTTTCCTTCTTTTAGTATTTGCTCGTATACGTCCCATAGGAAGCACATTTCCACTGGTGGCCACATCTCATCGCTGGATATCAGGTTTACCAGCTTTGAGAATTCTTGCAGGTTTTGGAGGCTTTTTCGGAGGTCATCTGCATCATTCTGGGAAAAAAAATCCAGTTCCCTTTTTGTGTAGGACAGCGGTGAGATTGGGAAACTAAGAAAAGTATCATCTTTGCAGAAGACCTTTTTTGCTTTGGACATCAAAGCTAACTGCGTTGTAGAGTCCATATATGTCCCTCAAGTATTGATGCTTCGTCGTGTAGCACTTTCGATTTCAGTCCCACTATTTAGGCGGAATTACCTTGCTACTTATATCAACCATTCCACTCGGTTATACTGCTCAGCGGATCAGGAGACTTCGGCAAAACATGACATTTGAACCCGATAAGCTGTGCTCCTGAAACTGTCAAGGTCTGCTTTTCAGAGTTGTAAGCAAAACTATTCGACGTCTGTCCACTGGCCGAACTGCTGCTACTTTGAGCGCCTAGATTCAACGGCCCAAAGCACAAGAAACCACCGATGCCAGAAGATGAGCTGTCGTAACTCGAAAAGAAATCCGAGACGCCACTGCTATTAGTAAAGATAAACTGGAGATCCCTGATAACAAGCATAGAAGTAGGGTAGGCCGGAATCTTACCTTGTGGGGGCTTGCCTCCATCGTTGACCATTTCACCCTTTGCCTCCGGATCAGTCGGGTCGAACCGCCATAGCTTGCTAGTCAGAAAAGAGGTTTTGAACCACGGACGTACTATCGGGACTTGCGTCATCCAGAAACTCATATAGAAATTTTCACTCTCGAACTCTAAATGAGATTGGGATTCATGATGGGCGTTGCCCTTTTTCCCTCCAGCCCCAAAGTACCCGAAAAGTCCACCGGCTGCACGTTTACGAGAAAAACTGGAGGCGTAGCTGGAATTGGAGGAATTGTTATAATCTGCTGCACCGAAAGTGAACTGGGTCCAACCCGAAGCTCGCATGAAATTTCCAGGTACGACCGACGTATAATAAAAATCGCTTCCTGAGTCCTTACCGCTTATTCTAGCCTTCTCCAAATCGTCCTTGTATTGCGCCTTGAGCAAAGACATGTCTCGTTGCATGACCTGCTCGATGAACGCCGAGATTTTTTCATATTCATACTTGTAGCCATTAGTCACCCAATCAGCCATTGCGGCCCTGACCTTGTTCCGCAAAATACTCGCGTTCATTGCCCAAAAATGGACATCCTTTGCATTAGCAGCTGTAAGAGCATCAATACGATGAGAGTTATATTCCAGCGCTGCGTCTTCGTAGTTCTTTAGCTTCTCGTTGTAAACTTGCACCAAAGGGCTTGGTTCGATCACCGGAGTTTCGGTATCATCTATCAGATTTTTCTTCATCTTCGTAACGCTTAGCAAGCCTTCATATTTCTCAATTTTCTGTTTTGTTTCCTCAGGTAATTCCGATTTCATGACCTGACTCATTCGTAGGATGTACTCGTAACGTTCCGATAATGTTCCCTCGTTGTTCATAATGCTCAACTTTGCTAACTGATCGTTCGTAGGTGTAGCCATGTCGGGCACAAAATCGACTAGCCGCGCGAAGTTCTCCGCCTGCATGTAAAGTCCACTGGTATCCTCACTGCGCAACTGATCGAGCATTTGCGGGGTTATCTCCGTCTCAGCTCCGCCCCGAATCTCATCCAGCTTAGCTTTCTTGACGACGCCAGTCAGTCCTTGCGACAGAAATTCAAAATCTGTAGGCTCGATGGGTATTCCGGGTGTTGCCCAGCTGAAAAAATTGTCTTCCGACATCGGGACCGTGTCGTCGCCGTTGGTAAGAACATTGTAGAGCTTGCCCATTATAGAATTGAGCATTACGCTTGGTTCAACTAAAACCATAATTCTCTCCTGTTTCATTTATTATACTTATACCAGAAAACAAATTTCGAAGACTTGGTGATTTGTAACTTATAGTCAAGAACGCAACCGTTGCAGCTATTCCAAGTGCCTTCAATGATTACTAGAGTAAAGCACAAATGTCCCAATATAGAATACATCGGGAATGCATCTAGGACTTCCGCAGTTGAACTGAAAAATCAATAAGCTTCAAATCTCTAACTGTTTAGAGCGCGACTAAATTTCAAAATTGATTGTAATCGGTTTCGTACTTCAAGTGTGTAAGTCATAACATCTCAATATTGCCTATGTTATTTCGCCGCACATTATAAATCCTATAACAATTTTCTGGCATGAACCATTACTTAGTGAGAAATAAATAGATTATCCAGACAGCGTGTGTTTAGTATGTGCATGATCCATTTAATATGTACACAGTTTGCTTTGTGTACGCATCGGAAAAAGTTTGAATAAACTAAAACATATACAATTACCTGGAGTAATATTTTGAAAAAACACCGCATTTCCACTACTATCTCGCAGAAACACTGGGGACTACTAAACAAGCACGTAGAAAAATATGAAACACAACAAAAAGCCTTAGAACGCGCACTGGAATGTCTGGAAAGCAGCTCAAGACGAAGTCCAGTATTAACTCGGGAAGAGAAACTTTGGGTGCATATTTCAAGGACAAAATCGGCATGTATTATCCAAAAAGATTACTTAAGAATGCTAATGAAAATCACTGATATTGAGCTGCAAAAGGAGTATGTGTCCCAGTATAAACCCGTAGAGTATACAACAGAGTACTACTTTCAGAAGCCTCTAAAAGAATGTAGTCTAAAAGAGGTCATCGATGGGATAGTCATCAATGCCAGGATATCAAACTGGTACGATACAGTAGACTACACGGACGATGACGGCCATTATACGTTGAAAATAACACATAGTCTAGGCCTCAATACCTCTAAACTAGTTAATATAGCGATTGAAAGCGTATTTGAGACTTATGGAGCTAAAACAGAGAACACGATTTCAGAAAAGACGGTTTTTATTAAGATATTTAAATATTAATACTGCCCAATATTACCTTATTGATTTATTAATAATTCAGAGATACTTCTTTTATATACTCGCGAAAAGAACCTCGTGCTATTGCGATGTAATCGCAAATAAAAGAAAAATCAGAGATTTTTCTGTTCCCGAAGCGTTTTTGGAGAATAACCCAACCTCGGGAACGTAAATCTGTATTCCCGTTTTTATACCATGCCTATTTCTTTGAGTCGGTTCGGAAGATAAACTTCTGTTACGAAATCGAGGCCTTTGCCTGCAAAAGCCTGCTGTTCGGCCTTTTTCCCTATATCGAGCTGGAGCTGGATTTGTTCTTTCCAGTAGTCGGATTCGAAACGCGGGTCGGAAAGTTCGCTTCGCAGTGCGTTTATATCCTGTTCTGTAAGCTTGTCAGTCGAGAGTTCGTATTCTACTATATCCGATGGCTGGAGGCCAAGGAATTTAGCTCCTGGGGTTGCCATAAATTCCGAGAGATGAGCACTTTTTATAGCCCCGTAGGCAACCGAGGCATAGATCCTGTAAGACCATGGGTCGCCGTCCGTAAAAACGGCTACAGGGATACCTAATTCCTCGTTCATGCGCTTGATAATCCTGCGGGTTGACCGGGCAGGCTGGCCTTTCAGATGGACAAGGATTGCGTTGTAGGCTTCATCAAATCCATTTTCCATCAAACGTGCGTACATACCACCGGTCTCTATAGCAATAATCATGCTTGCATCGTGGGCTTTGAATTCGATATTTTCAACATTGAAGGGAATCTGGTACCCTCCTTCCCCTACGTCCTTCTGGCAGTGTATATTTCTTTCTCCACGGTTTGTCTGCTCTGTAATCTCGATAGGCCCGAACATTGTAGCTCCGTCTTCTTCAGGGCGCATATGAAAGTACTCTCTCTGAAGGCTTGTAAGGAGTTCAAGGTCTTCGATCAGACGGTCGCTCTCAGCCTGTTCTTTGAATTTCGCAGCTTCCCAGCCTTCCGAAATGTAGTAAAGTTCTCGAAGTGTTGAACCACGGTTCTGGGCAAGGTGCTCGTTTATCAGGAAGTCTGTGGCGTAAGTAGTTTTCAGGAGCTGGAACGCCCCTTTTACGGTTTTTGCACTCCTTTCGCTCTCCCGGTCTCCGTAGACCCAAACATCACTCTCATCGGAATATTCCAGATTTGACTTTGTCCGGCTTGGAAGGCTAATGCTTGGGACAACTTCATTTTCGAACTGGTCGTAAATCTTTTCTGCAAGCTCAAACAGCTTTTCTTTTGCCAGGACATCTCGCTGAATTTTTTTACTACTTATTTCTCTAGCCATTTTATGCCCCCTTAAAGGCTTTTGCCCCGGTTACAAGTTCTTCTTCAAGCCCCTCCACAACAAGGTCAGGAAACTTTCCAAGTTCTCTGTCGGTTGCAGATTCTATCCTGTAGCTGAGCACCTTTGAAGATCCAACTGTTGCTGAGATATCCCATACATAGTCGTAATCATTGCCCAGAGTCACAACCTTTGGCTCTGGCTTTGCTCCGAGGATCGTCCAGGGCAGCATCTCATGGACCCTGAAAGCATATGCAGAGGTTCCGAAATTCTTGACTTTTATTACAACGTCTGCAGTTCCATCCTCATTCCTCTTAACTTTTCTGTGTACAAGCAGATTTCCCATAATCTTTGCAACAACAGGATTAATGTCAGGAACATCTTTTTCCAGAATATTCGCAACTTTTACAGCCATCTTAGGGAGTACTTTTGTAATGATAATCTCTTTTTCTCTTCGCTTTTTGAGGTTGCTCTGCTTGCTCAGGTAGTGCTTGAGCTTTCTTGCAACATCTTTGATCGCGAGGTCAATTTCTTCCTTGATTACAGGAATATCAGCAATAGCATCTTTTGATTCCGAAGTGAAAGGTACGTTGATGGAAGCAACGTGAATAAGGAGAATGGCCGGCCCTACAGGAACTCCACCTCCTGGCTGGTTTAAACCGTATTGTTTCCATTTAATGTCCTCTACGGCATGTGTTGTCACACAGCCTCCCTGCTGGTAAAGCAAAGGTACACGATTAGCAAAACGCATTATACTGACTTTTTCTTCTTTCGGAAGGTTTCCTCCGTAAGCGAGCCCGACTTCAACTACAAAAGGATTTCCGGAATATACTGCGGGTTTTCGCGTGCTTGTGGCAATAAAATCCACGTTCGTTTCTTTTTCAAGTCCTCTGTAAATTAGCTCTTCTCCTATCGGTGAAAGGCAGTCCGTAGGAGGAGCCATGATCTTTACTTTCTCAAAAGCCTCAATTAGTTTTCTTGCCTCGTGGCGGCCAAGGGCATGAGGATCAATTTCAGGGTCAAGTCCTGAAGCTTTGCAGATTTCCTCGGCAGTTAACAGGCCTATTTTGCAAAAAGAGTAGCGAAGAAACGGGGCAAGTTTTTGACGCTCAGTGTAATGGAGCATTTTCATTAAAGTGCCAAGTTCTATACCCTCAGGATGAGGCAGAATTTCTTCGGCTGGCTTTGGCATTTTATCCGTTGCTCTTTCAAAGACTTCCTCATTGCCGTCAGGGTCTACAAGGGTAATTCTTGCATGGGGATTCACAATTGCAGTAGCTTTGAGGTATTCGTAAATTGACTGCCTTCTCCCTTTTACGTATGAAGCCTTCATTTCCAGCTCTATCTGAGTCCCGTGCGGACGGAACCATTCCCTTATCTCGTCTTTAAGGATATCAGGCTCATTCGTGCCGGTATTGATCATAAGCTCGTAGTAATGAGCAGGGTTCCCGGAGCCAGTTTTGGAGAGAATCTTCGTCTGCCTGCCCGCTGTCATCTGGGAATAGAGCACGGCTGCGGAAATCCCTATTCCCTGCTGTCCCCTGCTTTGCTTGAGGGCATGGAACCTGGAACCATAGAGAAGTTTTGCAAAAACCTTAGGAATCTGCTCTTTTACAATTCCTGGCCCGTTATCTTCTATAATAACAGTTACATAGTCCTGTCCCGTTCTTTCAATCTGGACAAGGATATCAGGCAGAATTCCTGCTTCTTCACAGGCATCAAGGGCATTGTCAACAGCTTCCTTTACAGTTGTTATGAGGCTTCGAGGAGCCGAGTCAAAACCCAGGATCTGTCGATTTTTTTCAAAAAATTCTGCAACGCTTATTGACTTTTGATTTTTGGCAAGTTCTTCTGCAATAGGGATTTCCATGAAAATTTACCTCAGGGTGAAAAATCAATGTAAGTTTATACTGCTTTAAATATTCTTTTACACTATATCTAAAGCAGGAATTTCTGCCTTAAAAGTAATGCAATTTTTAATCCAGTTGTTAGTACAATTGTTATTTTTACTGTTTTAGCATTTTGCTATTCTAATGCTTTGCGAATTTAAAGTTTTACTGTCACCTAATGCTAACTTGGCTTAGTGTTCTGCTGTTTTCTGACAACAGCATGTCTTCTGTAGATTTTATGTATTTCGGCTTCTTTACGTTGCGTAGATTTCAATAATCTCAAGTCTTTTTAAAGTACCTTATAAAATATAGGAAAATAATTTTACAAAATAAAAAAGTTCCAATTATATCGGTCTCAATAAAAGGTTAAGATATAAAGTCAGGACATACTAAAAAATATGTTGCTTCAGTTTTGTCATTCCGTCTGTTTTATCCTGACAAGTTTGTGCTGGTTTTGAATCCTGATAACTTAAAGTTCTGCTCCAACGATTGTCTTGGTAGCTGTTACGGTTTCGCTTTCCCTTATTCTATCTACCACGTCATTCAGGACAGTAAGGTCTTCAACGTCTATTATTATCACAAAGTCATACTCCCCAAAGACATGGTAAACATCTTTAATCCCCTCGATGTTCTTCAATTCTCTGTATGCTGCCTTTTCATAACCTGGCAGCACGTTTATCATTGTGACTCCGATCACCATGTATATTAGGTAACGGCTGCAAGTTATTTATCTTTTTTCCGGAAGCTGAAAAAGCTGATAGAATTGGTTAAGGTTCTCTACTTCTTTTTTAATTCGTATAATCTAGCTAAGTAATCTTTGATATCTTCTTGCACGCAATTAGAAAATTCTAAGCGATTTTCTGTACTTTCTTCTTCATATAAAAAATTTATAAATAATTTGCATGTTTTTTCTTTTGCAAGGAATCTATATTTTTCAATTTCTTTAAGTTTTTCAGCTGCGTATGCATTTGCAGATTCCTCAGAGGTTGTATCCTGATTATAATCTGCTCTTTGATAGGAATTCACTTCCTGAGTCCATTTAGTGAAATGAATTGTATCTTTTAAAAATTCTACTGCTACTTTCAAAGTACTTTGTGCAGGCATGTAGAACTTCTCAAGCCGGTTTTCTATATCTCTTATTTGTTGTTCCTGTTTTGCTTGCTCAACAGATTCTTTAGATAGTTCGATTGCTTCATTAGATTTTGTGATTGCTTCTCTAGATAGTTTGATAGATTCTCTAGATGCTGTAACTAAACTTCCTGTTAACCATGCGTAAAGTAAGGTGACAAATGCAATTATTAAGTTGGTCGATGTAGTTACGTGCATATTTGCCATCGTTGAATCGTTATAAAATGACATAGTGAAGTTTACCATTAATTCAGGTACAACTACTACAATCAATACAAGAAGAATTAGTACTACAAGTCCAAATTGTATTGGTTTGCTCATTAATTTTTCTATGGTTATTTTGCTTGAATTTTCCTTATCTTCCACTCTAGATGCCATTTGATGTATCTGTATTTCAATATTTGAAGATGTTGTTTTTCCTTCTTGCATCGGTGTCACTTTGTTACGAGATGATTTTATTCAATAGGTTTACGTCCTCGTTTCTGTTGTTGCTATAGTATCCTTTTAAAGTCTATAATAATTAAACTTCCTAATTTAAAAACAATATGTGCATTTATATAGTAGTACTATAAAGAATATGTTACAATGAGTGGAAACTTGAAAGAAGAGAACAAAATCTTCTCCTATCTTATAGCAAATAGAAAATGGATTCTATGGGCGATTTTAATAGTAGGTGGTTTCTTCTTTCTGAATAAAAGGTATACATCAGTTAATGGCTCATTCAAGACAGTTGATATGATAATTTTGCTATTTTGGATTGCTTTACTTCTCATGCCTTTTTTCCAAGAAATCAACTTCTATGGTTTAAAATTGAAGAAAGAAATAGATGAACTACGGTTTGATGTTGACAAACAATTTATTGATTTAAGTAGGCAGTTTATTAGTTTAAGATCAGAAATTAACAATTCCAATGAAAATCATTCACAACTAACAAATACTGTCGTTATTCCACCTTTATCTGATTCACAATTATCCAAAAGAGAAGAAATAGACAGGCGAATTTTAGAAGAAACACTTGAAGCTTGGGGAATTAAAAAGCCCTCTGACGAATCAGAATTAACAAAAGCTCCAGATGATGTGTTGTATTTATTCTCAGTTCGTTATCAAATCGAAACGGAACTAAAACGTATATTGAATGAAATCTCTCCTATCAGTCATGAGGTTTCTCTTAACAATAATGTTAGACGTCGTCCAACGTCTAAAATAGTTGACTATCTAGCACGTCTAGGTTATATAGATTCAAGCGTGGCTAGTATTATTATGCAGATACACGGAATAACCAGTAGGGCAATTCACGGAGAAGAAATTTCCAAAGGTCAATTTAATTTTGTTCATGGCACAGCGCCTGATTTAATTACTATCTTAAAAGAAATAAAAATCCTGGGATGACATTTTCCTATGCGTTGTTTCGAGGATTGGATAAACTATAAGAAAGAGAGTTATTGTATTGGCGAAGTAACCATGCACGTCAACATTGTGTTGGCGCATTCACCGTTGGTCTTTGGGTGGTGAATCCTACGCAACCCTTTTAGAAATAAATTACAATTCTTCAAGGGAGAATAGTCGGGCACGGTAACCCCTTTAAGAAACTAATAGCATCACGGTGAGCAACGCTATTTTTTGGATTTCTTTCATTGTCATTACCAAATTTTCAACGCTCTCTCTTTATCTATTTTTATCTATTCTTAACACTATAATATTCTTTATGCCTCGGTTACAAGATGGTTATTTGTAAATGTTGATCCATCAACGTGAGAATAAGACGAAATTGAATCAAGAATAGAACTCTAAAGGCATTATTTGTGTTTATTAGGATGATGTGTATTAGCCATTTCTATTTCCTGGTCGGCTACTATTGATGATTTCAAAACAGTGTCCATTAAACTTTTCAAAAGATATGCCTGTGCCATATCTGGTTCGTTTTCATTTATATGAGCACCATCATTACCAATGTCTTTTATGCTTATTAAAGCGTTTTTAGTTTTCTTCGTAATGTGGCCTTTAATTTCCAATTCTTTAATTATATCATAAACTTCAGATTTTTCACATTTATAATATTTCCCTATTGCATGGACTGTCTTGCGAAATAATATAACAGCACCATTTGGACATTCTGCCGACATGCAACGTAAAGCCTCTTGATAATATTTGTCTATTTCTTCAGGCAAACCTTCTACTCCTTTTAAAGATGGAGTAGGAAACATTCTTTTTAGATCATATGCGTAAATTACAATTGAATTGCATCCTTGACATATAAGAGGTATCATATTGCCCATAATACCACTTCGTGTCATATAGTTGATTTGTTCAAATATTGCCCTATTTTCACAAATCGGACATGTTCCTCTTATTATTGGATGTTGATAAAAGGCACGATCAAAATCGAAAAAAATTTCACCAATTATTTGAATATCATCGCACATGTTCATTCCGGCAAAAAACCTTACATTCTGACAATAAAAGAAGAGATCTTGGGTAGATCTCTATTTTCGTTTCTCATGCCATTTATAATAACATGATAGCACTACTATTGCAAACTGTAAAGATGTCTCCACAAACGGAAGCCAATTTACGTCTGACAGTGTCAGGTTTTGGACACTTATATTTATAAGTAAATTTGTAATCATTTTTGTTTCTAAATTTATATTTCCATAATGTTGTCCCAACCCTAATGAAGTGTTTTAATGAACATTTGTATCTAAGATAGGCTAGAGGTTCCTTAAAGACATATTCTAGGTATATTCTAGGTA
>DUGT01000215.1:28686-33729 GCA_013331275.1 Methanosarcina sp.
GTATATTCTAGGTATATTCTAGGGTAATTTGTAGATATGTTTAAGTACTATTGTAGTGCAATATGCTGTATACGTCATATACGACGTATATATCGTATACGCAGTATACACATGTCGTCTAGGTAACTGAACACTTCATTTTGATTTTTGAAGTTAGAGCCTTGTTTGAGTCTTGTGGAAGGGAATCATCAAGGTCTCTTGCGAATCTTCTTAAGGTACTTTTTAGATTTTTTATCACATCACATTATAAATATCCTGCTATTTAAACTCTACTATAAAAAAGGGAGTAGCGTACGCAACTGTTTTTAAAATATAAGTCTGTGTGATAGAAATTGTTGCCATAATGCATAAATGATTTAATCTTTATGATTATTCCTGTAAAAAATATTCTAAATTCTGTAATTTTCTAAAGAACATGGATAAAAATCAAGAGCTATGACTATCTATAGTGGCGACAAGTTCGATTCCTAATAACTATGAATGTCTATGAATACCAAATAACGTCTATAAATTAACCTAAAATGAATAGGAACATTTATATTCGATTATTACTCTACAAACAATAAGCGGCCATAAGTTAGCTTCTTATTTAATCCACAAGTACTAATTAGTTAACAAAATGTTTAGTATCACCTTACGTTAAGGCTAATTTTGCAATGTATTTATACTTCCTGGACAAAACTAAAAAAATTCGATGTTAGCGAATTATGTTTATTTCATTCGAATATCCCGCTTGCTTGCAGGCTGTCCGACAATTACCTTCGGTAATAACAGAATTCCTTCTTTTTTGATTTAAAGGTCTTATTTGCTTTCTTTTTAGCACTTTTTTATTACTACCAATAATTGTCGGACAGCCTGCTTGCTGCGGGGATGGAAAACTTCCCAGGTATCAGTTGATGATAATATAATTTCTCTATTTCACTTTCGGTTATTAACTTCTGCTCAAACTAAATTGTTTAGTGTTATTATTTCCTTTAACGGAATTTCGAGCGGTGGCGCGAACATACCCCGTTGCTTGCAGCGGGATGCGCCAGAGCAACTTTGATTAAAGCACAAGGCATTTTGTTTTTTCCTTTGTTACAAGGATGTGGTTAATAAACACTTCTGGATTCTTCAAAGAGAAAGGTTGATGGATATGAGCATGCATTGGGGAGATTTTGTTACGGAACAAACGACATCATATGGTGAGCTTGTTCTGGGTGTTGATCCTGTTCTCGAGGATATTCCGCTTTTTTTTAAAAAAGCCGATAGGTCTGTAACGGAAGTTTTGGAAAAATACGTTTTATTTCTTCTTGATATAGCGGCAGATCAAGTTGGCTTTGTCAAATTTCAGTCTGCTTTTTTCGAAGCTTTCGGTTCAAAGGGTATTGATGTTCTGGCACAGGGAATCGCTCTTGCCAAAAAAAGAAATATGGGGCTATTCTCGACGCAAAACGAGGTGACATTGGAACCACTGCAGCAGCGTATACTCGTGCATATTTGACCCCTGCGGAGGCTGACTCCGTTTCAAATCTTGAGGTTGATTGTTTGGTCGTTAATCCATTCCTGGGGCCAGACACATTGGAACCTTTTATCGACTGCTCGCGTAAATATGGTAAGGGTCTTTTCGTTCTCGTCAAAACATCAAATCCGGGCTCTGGATGGTTGCAAGACAAAATCGTCGACGGAACTCGCGTTTCTGACCGCATTGCGAAGCTTGTAGCGGACTGGGCTGCAGAAACGCAAGGGAAAACAGGACTGGGCTCTGTTGGCGCTGTTGTTGGAGCAACCTTCCCCGAAGATGGAAAAAGGCTTCGCAATCTGATGCCTGATTCGGTTATCCTGGCACCAGGCATAGGGCCACAAGGTGGAAAGGCCGAAGATATTCGCTTCCTCCGCCGCCAAAATTCTTCCGGTGTTTTAGTTTCTGTATCTCGGGGAATAACAAAAGTAGATGATTCGAATCTTTCAGAAGAAGACTATGCAACGCTTGTTCGTAAACGCATCGAATCCTTTCAAAAATCTTTGAACACCCTGGACAGATAACTCTAACCATTATCTATTGCCAGTTGAGTATCATGTAAAGGTTGCAAATTATTAATTTTTTCTGGAAATCAAAATTTAATAGGGTGATTTAAGCGTCACTAATCTTTAATTTTCTGTTTTCAATTAATGGAATCTTAAACTTATAATTTTTGGACAGGCCTTCTTTTTCAGAAGTTGGCGATTATTTTAATATTATCAGTGTATAATACAAGCGCATGCCCTCAGAGTCTCACAGGGACGAAGACCTTTTCGAGTCCCAGTATATTGAAAAATACCTGAGCGAATACGCGAGTGTTTCGTCAATAGTACGTGAGGCGCTGCCTTTTGAACTTATTGCTACTGTAGGGGGCGTGGCTGCAGGGATTATACTTTCCGGGATGACAGATGAACTTGGGATAATACCTGGACTGCTCGTAATTTATCCAGGAGTGCTCGGGCTCAGGGGAAATATTTCCTCGACCCTTGGCTCAAGGCTCGGCAGTGCAATTCACCTGGGACTGATTACGGACCTTGACAGGCATAACCCGGAACTCATGAACAACATCTCAGGTTCCCTGATCCTGAGTGTTATTACCGCTTTTATTCTCGGGATTCTCGGACACTATGTAACCCTTGCTCTGGGCTTCGAAAGTGCAGGTGTTTTTAAACTTACTCTTATCTGCGTCATTTCAGCCTTTACATCCGGGGTAATTCTTTCTTTTGTTGCAGCTCTGCTGGCCGTAGGAATGTTCAGATTCGGTTTTGATCCTGATAATGTTGTTACGCCTTCGATTGCAACTATCGGGGATATCGTTTCTATGCTCATGCTTTTCCTCTCTGCAAAATTGGTGGTGATGTTTTGAGAAAAACAGGGCACCAGGCTCCCTACTATACAATCAACGGTATCATTCAGCGAGGGCTGCCGGTACTTATAATAACATGCGTAATGGGAATCCTTGTAGGGCAGCTTCTTAACTCAAGAGAAGAAAGTTTGATATCTATGCCAACGATACTGATTCTTATCCCTTCCCTTATCAAAATCGGAGGGGATACAGGAAGCATGCTTGGGGCCAGGCTTTCATCGGCTTTCCACATGGGGCTTGGAGATAATCTAAGGAGTAATCCGGTTGTACACAATAGTGTTATTGCAGCTTCAATCGTAGGGTTTGTTTCTTCAATTTCTGTCAGCATACTGGTCTTTCTGGCAAGCAGTTTCCTGGGGTACGGGATGCCTTTTCTCACCATTCTTGAAATCAGCCTCATTGCCGTTATCATAGAACTTTCAGTTGTGTACTCTGCAACAGTAGCCATTGCCTTTATTTCTCATAGGTTCGGAATGGACCCGGATGATATGGTCATTCCTTTCATAGCAAGCCTTGGAGACCTTGTTGGAGTTACGGGAATTTTCATGGCACTGTACATATTGAATATTTTATAAGTAATATTTTAATAAAATCAGCTTTACTATCAATGTTTACTACCAATGTTTTTTACTATCAATGTTTACTATCATTATCACTACCAATTTACTACCAATATTTACTACCATTATTTACTACAATATTTACTACCGTTATTATCTGAATTTATTATATTCCAGCCAGGTTCTTAAAACCTGATTAATCAAAAATTAATAATTAATAATTACTATTAAGTACATACTCATACACACCAGCACAAGGTAGAGTTGATCTAGAGACTATGTTCCCTAAAGAATTCAGATACAGTCCTAAGAACCTCAAGGATCTTTTGACTGAGATGAAGGACACTTCCGAACTCATGGTAGATCTTGCATACTCTGCAATGATTTATGATGATGAGGACGTTGCAGAAGAGGTACTCAATCTTGAAGATAAGATGGATACTCTCGATTACCAAATTAAGATGGTCGCGATGTTAAGCACACGCAGGGTTGACGAGGCTGAAGGCCTCCTTGGAGTTTTACAGGTTGCTGCGTGCTCGGAAAATATCGCTAATGCCGCAGGCGATATCGCCAAGATAGTTCTTATGAACATGGGAATTCCGATGGAACTGAAAGTTGCTCTCAGGGAAGCGGAAGAAACCATTGTCAGGGCAACAGTTGCTGCAGAATCTTCAATGGCAGGACGTACGCTTGGCGACCTTGAACTTGATATCGAGACAGGCATGTGGATTATTGCTATCAGGAGAAATGAGGACTGGATTTATGACCCTGACAAGGAAACTCGCCTTCGGCAGGGAGATGTTTTGATTGCCAGAGGACATGATGACGGAGTCACACTGTTTTTCGAGATGGCAACGACAAGGAAATTCGTGCCAAAAGAAATCGAGCATAATAAAATTTTAAAAGATCTTGAGCATGCCGTGGATATTATAGTAGATATGAAGAATATGTCCGAACTCTCGGTAGGGCTTGCATACTCTGCTATTCTTTTTGACAACGAGGATATTGCATATGAGGTTAGTGCCCTGGAGTCCGAAATGGACTCTATGAAATACGAACTCCAGCACTGGGTGCTTGAAACCGCAAAGCATTTTGAAGATGTGAACATGCTCAGGGGAATCCTTCACCTTGCAAGTGCCTCTGAAGCTATTTCCGATGCTGCTTACGGAATTGCAGATACCGTACTAAGGGATATCGAACTCCATCCCATTATCACCCTCGCAGTCAGGAATTCCGAAGAGGTTATAACCAGACTTCAGGTCGAGAAATGCTCTCCTATAGTCGGAAAGACTTTTTTTGAATTGAAGCTTGAAACTGAGACCGGACTGCATGTAATGGCAATAAAAAGAGCTGACCGCTGGGTCTATGCTCCGAAAGGCAACACTATTGTTCAGGCAGGAGATATGCTTATTGCACGCGGGTCAAGGATTGGAGAAGGAGCGCTTATAGAAATGTGTGAGTGTAAACTGAACCAGTAATCTCCTTACCTGCTAATCTTCACTTTTTCCTGCTGATGATGCAGGATCATTCATAGGAAGTATAAACCTGGAATGAAAATCTTTGAATAGTTTTACAAATTTTTCATTTTATTGTTTTTGGTTATTTTATTGTTTTTG
>DUGT01000215.1:33878-39836 GCA_013331275.1 Methanosarcina sp.
TTATTTTATTGTTTTTGGTTATTTTATTGTTTTTGGTTTGTATTTTTTTTGGAAGCTTACAAGCTTCGTTTTTATATATTTAACTATATTTTTATATTTTCAGCTACGTATTGCTATTTGGGGATTTTTGAGTATGGCAGTTATTGGACTTTCAAGAAACAAAGACACTCTGGAATCAGTAAGAGTCGCAGTAGAGCTTGCAGGAGGGCTTGGAATTAAAAAAGGATCTACTGTACTTATAAGGCCGAATGCAAATACTGCAGATCCACCTCCTGGCTCGACAAATCCTGAGATCCTGAAGGGAGCTATAAGGGAAGCAAGAAAATGCAGCCCTGAAATAATAATTGTTGCTGAAAAATCAATGACCACGCTGGATACCGAAATGGTGCTTAGGAAGCTTGGGCTCTGGCAGGCTGCGGAGTCAGAAGGAATAGACGAAATCCTCACCTTTGATCATATGAAACGCTATCATCTGAAGCCTGATGGCGCTTACTCCTGGCCGAATGGTTTTTATGTTCCCGAGTTTCTCGATTCGGTTGATTATGTAATTGCTCTTCCTGTAATCAAAACCCACTGGACTGCAACCTTTACCATGGGCTTGAAATCGCAGATCAGCATAACCGCGGATCGGGATAGGAGACAGCTTCCTCATGGCCGACATATGGACGAACTTTTCGGAAATATGATTGCCGAATCAAATCTTGTTTATAAGCCTGATTTTTATATTTCGGACGCTACAAGGTGCTTTGTGGCCGGAGGCCCTGACCTTGGAACTCTCAGAGAGCCTGGTATTGTACTGGCAAGCTCGGATGTTGTTGCAAATGATGCTGTGGGTCTTGCTCTCCTGAAAACTCTTGGTACGGTTCCGAAAATTCAAGAGCATTCAGTCTGGGACCAGCCTCAGATCAAAAAGGCGATAGAGCTCGGGTTAGGGATACGCGGCAGGGAAGAAGTGACTTTAAAAAATTCAGGAGTTGAGGAAACCGAAGAAATTCTTGCTAATCTTGCTTGATTGCGGTCTGGAAAAGTTTGGTGGGGATATAGCCGGGAGCAGGAAAACTAAGGCCTGTATGCCTCTCTATACGTTTTAACAAATCGGATTTCCTGTAGTTTGATTTGAGTATTAAATCTGCAAGCTTAGCAGATTTTCTAGACTTATAATCTTTTTTTAAATATTCCTAAGGTAATTTTTACTCATCCAGATCTTTAATTTTCCCTTTTTTGCCTCTGATTTATTCCGACTGTGCAAATATGCTCACATATCACCATAATTTATTTATTTCCTACGTTCCCATAGGTTATAGGGGAATTTTATGAAATGCGAAAGTTGTGGAGCAGAGAGTGAAGGAAGATACTGCAAGACATGTGGCGAAATACTGGATGAAGTTGTAAGACGAGTAGGAGAAGCACGTTGGGCTGCAATGGATGATTGCTCATTTATCTATCCACTTGTCCAGCGCGTAGCTAAAGGAGAACTTACAGTCCACGATATTATTCAGTCTCTTGAAGTGGAAGACTAAACATGCTTTTCTCTCAAGGCATCAGTCCGTAGTTCTCAAAACGGTTGCAAGGCTTTTCTTATATTTGATGTAAAACCTTACTACGAGGTTAGCGTGAGGAGTTCCCCTCATGAGTTTCCCTCATATCTGCGGATTTCTCGCTTGAAACTTGAGTACTGAAGGAGGATACACTTCAAATCAGGTTCTAACTGTACTGCAGGAAAAAAATTTTTGAGACCAATTATAGCGTAGCTTTAGCTTTGAGCCTTAAAGTTATATCTCTTTAGCTTTAATATTTCAGTGTTGAGCAGTTTTCCTGCTGTCAGGAGCTGGTGCCATATATGAATAAAAAGACCGGTGCAGTTGTTCTGATATTCTTGTTTGCAGCAATGGTTCTCATTTCGGGATGTGTCCAAAATAAGAAAGCCGAAGCACCTGTAAATAAGGAGTCTCCCGAAACCGGTAAAGGGGATGAAAGCATGAACATTCAAAGTATAAATGTCTCTAGCAGCGCGTTTGCAGCTAACGGTAGTATTCCAGGAAAGTACACCTGTGATGGGCAAAATATAAATCCGCCTCTGGAATTTAAAGGCATTCCCGAAGAGGCTGAGAGTTTAGTACTTATAGTAGACGATCCTGACGCTCCCACAAAGACATTCACACACTGGATCGTCTGGAACATAGAACCTATGGCGAAAATAGAAGAAGACAGTATACCCGGGGTCGAAGGTTTAAATGATTTCAAGAAAATAGGATATGGAGGACCATGTCCACCTTCAGGTACGCACAGGTATTTCTTCAGGGTCTATGCTCTGGACAAAAATCTGGATCTTAAAGCAGGAGCAGGACGAAAAGACCTCGAAAAGGAAATGATAGGACATATTACTGCTGAAGGGGAGTTGATGGGAAAATACAGCAGGAAATAATTTGTTTATGGGGGGAAGAGAGTGGAAGAAAACAATACAGCTGAAATGAATCCAGACTTTTTCGAAAATCCTGGAGGCGATCTGGAAAAAGCAACCTTTGCTGCAGGTTGCTTCTGGGGTATTGAAGAAGCTTTCCGGCAGGTTAAAGGTGTGGTTGCAACTGCGGTTGGCTTTAGTGGAGGGCATTTTGAACGCCCTACTTATGAACAGGTCTGCACCCTTGATACCGGGCATGCCGAAGCAGTTAGGGTGATTTTTGACCCGAAAGTCGTGTCTTATGAGACCTTACTTGACGTCTTCTGGAAGATCCATGATCCCACTACAAAGGACAGACAGGGCCCTGATGTCGGAAAACAATACCGTTCAGTTATCTTTTATCATGACGACAAGCAAAAAGCTACTGCGTTAGCTTCAAAAGAAAAGCTGGAAAAATCAGGGTTTTTCAAAAACCCGATAGTTACCGAGATTGTGCCTGTTTCCGAGTTTTATATGGCCGAAGAGTATCATCAGCAATATTTTGAAAAGAAGGGCTTTCTGCAGAATGTACTTCGAGGCTTGAAGAAATAATTACCTAAAGTAAACAGGCTGCTTAAATCTCAAAATTGGAAACCTGGCATTTATATGAGTTTTTAACGAAAATGCGCGTAAATTTGTGCTGTTTCTCAATTTATATTTTTCTATTTTTTAACCCTTTTAATTTTTGTTGAATAAATTGATAAACGTTCTAACAAATACATGTATTAACCCATTAACTTTTGAGGTAATATTATGCGCTTTATCGTTCTGGCAGTTGCAACGTTAATTTTGTTGGGAATTGTTGGTTTCTATTTTTACTCTGGTTCCAGTAATGAGAACATTCAGGATGACAAAAACATAATCCAAAAAACATCGGAAACCGATGAAAACGATATATTTAAAGAAATAAAACTTGACAACAGCTCCATCACGGCTCCTGAATCATATGATCGCTTTGAAACTGTAATAGTGAGCCCTACAAAGTTCAGGGAGTTAGCCTCGAACGGAACCGTAAACCTGAGCCTTATGGGAGAAGATTATGAACTTAAACTTCAAGAAAGAGAGATTCAAAAGCCAAATGTAAATTCTTATATGGGTTACATTGTCGGAAAGCCGCAAAGTAGTGCTTTTTTCACAGTAAAAAATGATACAATCGACGGTTGCATTAATGTAGATTTTTTCAATCAATCATATGGGATCGCTTCAACGGAAGAGAAGTATGAGGGAAAGACTGTCCATCTTCTGTGGAGGTATTATAGTGAAGGAGGAGAGGAAGAAATTAAAAAACATCATTCGTTAGATCCATTAGAATTTTCCCTGAGAAATAATGATAAAAAAAGCCATGAAATCAATATCGAGCTTTTTGATTTCTATAATAATTCCGTATTCAAAGAAAACTACACAATGAATCCTGAGGACGAAATCTTTTCGCCTGAAATAACTGTCGAACCTGGATACTACAGATATAAAATTATTTTAGATATTGAATTTAGTTTTGAACAAACAGTAACGGCAAGTTACGCTGCTAATTTAGGTGGCTCAGAAAAACTGCATATCAATATCATTGATGATCCGGATAACCCCATTGAGTTCGTAAGCGAAATTGCCTGAGTAAATTCCCTCTGAGTAAATTCCTTTTTTCTTTCTTGTTGTAGTTGAAAAGAACTTTACGTCTAACAAAAAATTCCTTTATCCAGGAATCCTGGATAATTATTTACCTTTCCTTAACCTATTTTTCCCCATGATTTTTAACCCTATCACTGTTTGCAACCTGGAACTCCAGAACCGCTTTGTAAGGTCCGCAACTCACGAATTTCTGGCTGAAGAAGACGGAACGCCAACTTCCAGGCTCGGAGACCTTTATGAAGAGCTTGCAAAAAATGAGGTTGGGCTGATTATAACCGGTTACTCTTATGTTCTTCCGGGCGGACAGAGTGATATTTACCAGCAGGGCATCTATGATGACCGTTTTATCGAACCCTACAGGAAGATAACCGAAAGGGTGCACAGGTACAGAAGTAAAATTGTGCTCCAGATCGTTCATGGAGGCAGGCAGGCAAGCGTTTCGGACGAATATCCTGTTCCTATGGCTCCTTCGAAAGTAAAAGACGGGCATTCGGCAGTTATGCCTAGGGAAATGACCGAACAGGAAATCCTGGAAGTAATCGAGGCTTTTACAAAGGCGGCTGTCAGGGCAAAAAAGGCAGGCTTTGACGGGGTACAGCTCCACTGTGCCCATGGTTTCCTTTTAAGTAGTTTTATTTCTCCTTATACGAACAGGAGGACTGACCTCTGGGGAGGCTCAATAGAAAATCGGGCAAGGATAGTCACGGAAATTGCCAGGCGAATAAAAGAAGAGGCTGGAGACTCTTTTCCTGTTCTGGTCAAAATGAATGCTACCGATGGCTTTCAGCCCTGCTGTTCAAAGGCTAAACTGGGACTTGACATTTTCCAGGCTATAGAAATTGCAAAGCTTCTGGAAAAGGCTGGAATCTGTGCAATTGAGGTCAGCGGAGGAATCAGTGAGGCAGGTGGGGTAACTATAAGGACAGCAATCAATACTCCTGCCAAAGAGGCATACTTCAAGGATTGTTCTAAAGCAATAAAAAGTGCAGTGAACATTCCGGTCATCCTTGTAGGCGGCATCCGGTCTCTTCAGGTTATTAATGAGCTGCTTGAAAATGGATTTGCGGATCTGGTTTCCATGAGTAGGGCATTTATCAGCGAACCTGATATTGTTTTGAAATTTAAATCAGGGGCGGTTAAAAAAGCAAGGTGCGTATCCTGTAACCTCTGTTTTGATCCTGAGGGTATAAGATGCAATTTCCAGTTTGAGTAAAGAGTAAAGATTGAGTGAACTACTCCTCCATGAATCCTTCACCTAACGGCTCAGGTTCCAGGGAGGTGTGTTCACTAAGACCTGGGGTCCAATTCTCAAGGTTCAGCTGAAGAAACATTCTGTCACGACCTTGTCCATATTCATTCTTTCGATATTCTGCAAGTTTAAATCCAAATTTGTCACAATAAATATGCCGGGCTCGTAAGTTGTTTGGATCAACAGTTAAGAAAACACTGGATAATCCGTTATTTTTTAGATGAGCTAAAGATTTTAGTAAAAAATGGCATCCATATCCTTTTTCTTGACTTTCTTTCTCTATTGCTATCTCTACCAGATAAGCAAATTTGGGGTTATCCCATTCTTTCATAAATATAGCAAAACCTTTCAAGGAGTTACAGGCAAAGAGACCGAAAATGTGTCCATATCGTAGATAAGGTACCAAAGACCAGTTACTAAGTAAGTTCTCATCAAAAGCATCATAATCGATTTCAAGCATTCTCTCAATATTTTCTTCGTTTTTCTCGACTAATCGAACATTAGTTTTTTGCTCATTTACTTTATTAATAAGCTCAACTCCTCAAAAATAGTATTATCCATACGTTTCGTTTTTGGTCTTTGCCTATGTTCAATTATTTTCTCGAATTTTTGTTGCTATCCTTCATTCATATTATGTTTTACT
>DUGT01000215.1:39911-40220 GCA_013331275.1 Methanosarcina sp.
TGTTTTACTCTTTGTATCTTGTTTTACTCTGTGTGTCTTGTTTCAGACAGTTTATAGTCAAGAATAACTTTCTACTTTGTATGGTACGCATCTGTTTCAATATAAATATCTAAGACAAATTTCTTTTAAGTTCCTTGAATTTACAAGGGAACTGACCTTGAATACTAATTATCTTCTACTTTCAATTACCCACAGCCAATGTTTTGTTTGCACATATTAGGACTTCAGGGATACAAAACTTTAAAGCATTGTTTTTACAACGATATCCAGTATAATTCTCATAAAATTAGTTCTCATAAAGTTAGTTCT
>DUGT01000215.1:40418-44891 GCA_013331275.1 Methanosarcina sp.
TCTCATAAAGTTAGTTCTCATAATCTACAAACTATTTGACAAATTATACTTGGGCTTCGATAAAGTATCTTTATTCATTTCATCACAGTGCCTTATATAGGGTATCCATTAAAGATATTTTTTTATAATAGATGGATGCAAAAGAGATAAGCCTTTGAGGCTATCAAAGGATACTGGTTTATATTTTTCTGCCAGGTCCGCTACCCGTATAATTTGTGAGGATATTAAAAATGTCAGAAGAGAACCGTGTCGGTAGTAAGATACGCCAGCTTAGAGAAGCCAGGGAGATGACTGTTAAAGAACTGGCTGAAGCCAGTCAGAGCAGCGAGGAATTAATCCAGCAGCTAGAAAATGGGGCCCTTGTTCCTTCCTTAACACCTCTTTTAAAGATTGCCCGGGCTTTAGGCGTCCGGCTTGGTACTTTTCTGGATGATATGCCCCAGAGCGGACCTGTAATTGTCAGGGAAGGGCTTTCAGAGAATGTAGTCCGTTTTTCAGGGAAGACTGAGAAACCCAAGGAGAGTGCTCTTGAGTTTTATTCCCTTGCCTCCGATAAAGCAGACCGCAACATGGAGCCTTTTATTATTGACATTCATCCCTCTCCCGAGGAAAGCCACCAACCATCTTCTCATGAAGGAGAGGAGTTCATTTATGTCCTATCCGGGGAAATCGAGATATTCTATGGAAAGGATGTCCATAGGCTAGGCTCTGGAGACAGCATTTATTATGACTCTATTATCCCGCATGATGTACATGCAGCAGGGAAAGAGGACGCAAAAATTCTAGCTGTAATCTATGCTCCTCTGTAAAGTCGCAATCAGGCAGAGGAGAGAGTGGGCACTTAATTTTTACTGGCTGGAGAAACTCCAGATTTCAGAAATTAAACACAAGTACTTGAGAGTTAAGGAATCAAAATGTTCAGTACAATTGTTAGTCCGCGTTTTGGGGACATAGACGGGCTTGGGCATGTGAATAATACTGTCCTCCCGGTCTGGTTCGAAATTGGAAGAAACTCTGTGTTCCGGCTTTTTTCACCGGATCTTGATCTTAGCCCTGATGTATGGCACCTTATTCTTGTCAGGACTGAGTTTGATTTTCTGCACCAGATGTACTTCAGGTCGGATGTGGAAATCAGGACTTATATTGCAAAGATAGGGAACAGTTCATTTACTGTCGGACACGAAGCATGGCAGGAAGGCGAACTCAAGGTAAAGGGTCAGGCAGTGCTGGTTTATTACGACTTCAAACTCCAGAAAGCAATTCCTCTTCCTGATTCTATCCGCGAAATTCTGACTGCACACATGCTCCCTGCGATGAATAACGCTGAAACGGATACGGATTCCCCTTGCTCTATTTGAATTACTTGACTGACTGACTGCAAATCGAGTTTTGGAGCATAATTTTGGAGCATACTAGATATCTCTGTTCGCAAGCAGACAGCTCCAAAAAAAATTGATAATGCAAATGAGAGGCTGATACCATGCATCTTATAGAAGAGTCCCTCGGTAACTACTTTGAAAAACAGGTGGCTGTAGACCCTGACCACGAGTTTATTGTTTATCCTGACCGCAACCTTCGTTTTACTTATGGGCAGTTCAACGAAAGGGTCAATAACCTTGCAAAAGGACTGCTAGCTATAGGAATAACAAAAGGAGACCATGTAGGAATCTGGGCAAAAAACGTCCCTGACTGGCTCACCTTCATGTTTGCCACAGCAAAGATCGGGGCAGTGCTTGTTACTGTGAATACTGCCTACAAGAGCCATGAGGTCGAATACGTATTAAAACAGTCCGATATGAAAGCCCTGGCTATGATTGATAGCTACAGAGACGTTGATTATATTGAAATAATAAATGAGCTGGTTCCTGAGCTCAAAACCTCTGAAAGGGGAAGACTAAAAAGCAAAAACTTTCCCTATCTTAAGAGTATAATTTACGTAGGACAGGAAAAGCACCGGGGTATGTACAATACAAATGAGCTCATGCTTCTTGGCAGCCATTACCCTGATAACGAGCTCCGCGAGATTATGGCCAGTGTTGACTGTGACGATGTTGTCAATATGCAGTATACATCAGGAACGACAGGTTTTCCTAAAGGAGTCATGCTGACTCATAAAAATATCTTAAATAACGGGCTTTCGATTGGAGATCGGCAGAAGTTCACCTATGTGGACAGACTCTGTTTTCCTGTGCCACTTTTCCACTGTTTCGGGATAGTACTTGGAGTTATGGCCATTCTGACCCACAGAGGAACGCTTGTTATGCTCGAAATTTTTGATCCTCTACTGGTGCTTGCTGCGGTACATAAAGAGAAATGTACGGCTCTTTACGGTGTGCCTACAATGTTTATTGCCGAATATACGCATCCGATGTTTGACATGTTCGACCTATCTTCCCTGAGGACAGGAATTATGGCAGGTTCCACTTGCCCAGTAGAAGCCATGAAAAAAGTCGTAAATGATATGCACTGCTATCAGATTACCAGTGTTTACGGACTTACGGAAGCATCTCCTGGTATGACCCAAACTGATGTGGATGATCCCCTGGAACTCAGGGTCGAAACTGTTGGTAAGCATTTCCCGGGCGTAGAAGTCAGGGTTGTTGATCCCGATACCAATGAGCCGTTGCCCCCAAACACTGTAGGAGAAATATGTTGTCGCGGGTATAATGTGATGAAAGGCTACTATAAGATGCCTGAAGAAACGAAAAAAGTTATCGATGAAGATGGCTGGCTTCACAGTGGAGACCTTGGGACCTATGACGAAAATGGTTATTACAGGATCACAGGTAGGATTAAGGACATGATTATCAGGGGAGGAGAAAACATTTATCCAAGGGAGATTGAGGAACTCCTGCTCACTATACCTGAAGTTACGGACGTCCAGGTTGTTGGTATCCCTGACAAGAAATACGGGGAAATTGTAGGTGCCTTTGTGATTCTCAAGAAAGGTGCAGACCTTACAGAAGCCGATATCAGGGATTATGCCTTAAGCAAGATTGCCCGCTATAAGGTTCCAAAGCATGTATTCATTGTAGACGAATTCCCACTGACAGCAAGCGGTAAGATTCAAAAGTACAGGTTAAGAGAACTGTCTGTGGAACTTCTTAATAAACAAGGTTAAAATAGCGATTTATTAAAGTCAGTAGCTATTGATAGTTAACAGTTTATTAATAACAGTTATTGATAGTTATGATATTTATTGATATTTATTGATATTTATTGATATTTATTGACAGCTGTTAACAACTATTGATAGCTATTAACAATAACTACTAACCGCCAATTGATAGCTATGATAATTATTGATATCCATTGATATTTATTGGTAGCTATTAACAACTACTGATAGCTATTGACAATTACTGATAGCTATTGACAACTACTAACCGTCATGATAATTGTCGATAGTATATGTTAAAAAGTTGGCCGGTTGTATTACTATCCAGGTTGTTTTATCGACCATTAAGGTCGATTTTCTTTCTCAATTGAATTTCAATTCGTTGATTCTTACGTTTTGAAATTTCAAAGCTATTAAAAAATTAGATGTCAGCAAATTTTAAATATAGGTTATATTTTTGAAGAATACTTTAATTTATTCCTATGCTAAAAAGTTTATGATAATACAAAAACGATGGGCAATTGAATATTTAACGTAATTTATTATATATACGATTTCAGCATTAGAAGGATGTAGTTGTAAGAGAAACGCAATAGTACATCTTTGTGTATAGCGTATGGGGAGTTTTTCTGTAGGGGTTTCATCGATTGAGAGTTCAGGATCACAAAAGAACTCTCAATCAATCACCACAATCAATTAAATGTTTGTACTGATCTCTTGCAACTATAGGAAGAATATGGGGGAGTATTCTTCAAGGGGGTTTCACCGATTGAGAGCCCAGGGTCATCAAAAAGGGCTCTCAATCAATTACTAACTTTTAACTTAACTTGGACGTTTAATTACGTTTAATTTAAACTATTTTTGATTAATTTTAGCATAATTTTTAATCCAGGTAAATCGTGTAAACAATCTAGTTTTTCTCCCGGTTGAAATTCAGCTTTTGAGTTTTCCCCCAATTTTACCTTTTGAAATCTTTCAAACAACCAATAACTGTCCTATTCTATTTAAGTCCTTTGATGAGTCACTTTTATTTGTGTATATACTAACAAGCTTTCCTCATTGTATGGACATTAAATTTCATTTATAAACGTACTAAACTAATATTATTATAGGAAGTCAATTAAAAATCCCCTTTAACTTTTCTTAGTGTCTCTGTACTGGTGAACATTCTAGCAATTAAACGAGTGATTTCAACTAGCGAGTTCAGTTTTTTGAAAATAAGGTAAATAAGCCAATTCCCTGGATATTTACACAAAAAGGGACAGAATCTCTGTTAAAAGGAGCGAAATCCGAAATGCAAGGTAAGGATTATAAAGAAGAGCCGAAAATTTTGAGTTCCTCCATTTTTGGAGGAT
>DUGT01000215.1:44988-49669 GCA_013331275.1 Methanosarcina sp.
TCCATTTTTGGAGGATAATTCATATAAGTCCTGTAAGTACTATGCCGATTCCCATGAGAGCCACACAGCCTACGGCTGCAAAGTCTACTCTATTCCAGGCAAGCCTGTCCTTGTCCACGCTGTGTCTGTCCCTGTATCCCCTCATATCCATTGTCAGGCCGAGGACCTGGGTTCTTCCAAGAGAATTTGCTACCAGGGGCACAAGAAGCGGCTTTATACTCCTTACCTTTCCACGAAGCCCTTTTCCCGGATTGTAACCCCTTGCAAGTTGGGCTTCATGAATTCGCTGGCCTTCGACCTGCAAGCTCGGGATAAAGCGAAGGGCAATTACAAACATAAGCACATAATCCACAGGAATGTGGATTTCCAGAAGGGCTTTCATGAGGTCACTGGGCCTTGTAGTGACTACAAGAAGCTGAAAGGCAAAGAGCATTGCAAAGAATCGGAGGGAAAGAACCACTCCAAAATCCAGAGCTCCGGTAGTGACCGGAAAAATCCCCTTGGCAGTAAGAGTTCCTGCAGGGATAAGAAATCCCAGGGTTACTCCGCTTTTCATGGTAAAGACTGTTAGCAGGATCAGGCTTACACTCAGGAAAACAAGAAGTTTGAGCTGTCTGATAAGTTCGTGATGGAGTCCGGCTTTGAGGGATACCAGAAAGATTCCAAGTACCATAAGGGCCAGGACTATGGAACTCGTTGTAAAAACGCTCAGAACTATGATTCCTGCAACAGCTACAATTTTGGAGAGTGGGTTCATGCTGTGTAAAAAGCTATCACTG
This sequence comes from Methanosarcina sp., assembly GCA_013331275.1. Taxonomy (GTDB): domain Archaea; phylum Halobacteriota; class Methanosarcinia; order Methanosarcinales; family Methanosarcinaceae; genus Methanosarcina; species Methanosarcina sp11020u. Next base: position 45,768 of record DUGT01000215.1, read on the forward strand.
TTAATATACTGCATAATCTCCTTCATGCACAAATGCCTCCAATATGTCCTCTGTTCACCTGCTCGCTATCTGCAGTTTCCTTTCTGGTATCTTCGATTATTTTGCCGTCAGCCATGTGAATAACCCTATCTGCATGGTCTTTTACTATCTGCATGTTATGGGTCACCATGACTATTGTGTGCCCTTCCTGCTGAAGCTGTCGTATAAGTTTCATCATACTGTCCGATTCTTGGGCGTCCAGACCTGTTGTAGGTTCATCGAGCACGATCAGTTCGGGCTTCATGGCAATTACGCAGGCAACTGCCAGCCTCTGCCTTTCTCCCCTGCTCAGGTTTCGAGGAAAAACTCTCAGTTTTTCACCAAGATTTACAAGTTCAAGGGAATCGGATATTGCTTTTTCAGCCTCAAGCCCTTCTATGTTTATATTATTTAATCCGAAAGCAATTTCTGCTTCGACGGTATCTTCAAAAAGCATATTGTCAGGGTTCTGAAAGACCAGGCCGGTGTGTTTGACAAGCTCGCTTACAGGAGTTTTTGAAGTTTCGAGGTCTTTTATAATTACGCTTCCGTAATAGGGAAGTAAAAGTCCATTAAAGTGCTTGACAAGGGTTGTTTTGCCTGAACCATTCTCGCCCAGCACAGCGACGAGCTCTCCAGGATAAATCTCCAGGTCTATGCTGTCGAGTGCCAGGACTTCTCCGTAACGCTGTGTGAGATTTCTTACGGAAATAATGGGCTGTCTTTCCTTAACCTTATTCTGAGGCATATAGAGAGACTGTCTGTCAGTTTCAGAAATTTCCTGTTCTGAAGCAGGAGAAGATGCTGTAAGAGAAGACGCTGAAAAATCAGCCGGACTTTTTATATCTTTTATTCTGCCTTTTTCAAGCATCACTACCCTATCTCCGATTTCGAGGAAATCGTCTATATTGTGGTCTATGATTATGATAGTTTTTCCGGATTCTTTCAGCCTTTTCAGGATTGAAAAGATTCTTCTTACGGCCTTTGTATCCAGTTCGGCTGTAGCTTCGTCAAGGATAAGGACTTCGGTATCGAGGGCAAGGGTTGCTGCAAGTGCAACTTTTTGCTTCTGCCCTCCGGAAAGAGCATGTGGAGCCCGGCTTCTAAGATGGCTGATTTCGCAGAGTTCCATTACTTCTTCCAGCCTGTGTCTCAGTTCTTTTTTGGAATAACTCCGGTTTTCAAGCCCGGAGCGGATTTCCTCTTCGACACTTGTGAAGATAAGCTGTGATTCCGCATCATCAAAAACCATCCCTATATGTCGGCTCAGTTCCTTCATGCCGTTAAAACTTTTTATGTTTCGGTCTTTGAAAATGATTTCTCCTTCGGTTTTGCCCCCTATTTCATGGTGCAGGACGCCTGCCATAGCAAGAGCCAGTGTTGTCTTTCCTGCTGCACTGTGCCCGGTAACCAGAAGCAGTTCTCCCTGTCGGACCTCAAGGTTAATTTTTTTCAGGATAGGATTTTCAGCTGTTCCGTAGGTGTATGAAAAATCTTTCAGTTCGATCATGCTTTCCCCCGGGCAAGCACCCTTGAGGCAGGCAGGTAAAGTATCTGCACAATGATTGCATTGACGATTGCGGTCACTATCACAATCGGGACCGTAGCAGCTACAAAAGCTCCCATGGTTGCGAACTTGGAAACTATCGCAGGAGCAATCATAATCATCGCAACGATTACAAACGTTGATCCGCTGATCAGAGTTCCTACCAGCGTTGAAGGCACGGGAGAAAATGAAAACTTATTCCTTAGACTTGTGTACGTGACCAGGCAAGCAATGGCACCCACAGGCTCACTGATAAGGTTTGCAGGCGGAAATATCGAATGACTGAGAAGTGCGCATACTATGCCTGCTACAATCCCTATACCTATTACTTCCGTGAATGTGGGCATCACAAGGATTATGGCAAGGCAGTAAAACGCTATTACAAGATTTGAAACGATAGGACCCGGAATTACAAGGGATAAATAGCGCACTATTGCGCCGACTGCAAGCAAAATTCCAACAATGGCAATATCCTGAGATTTCATTAAAAACCACACAACCTGTATAATACTCTTCGGGAAATTCTCCCGTAATCTGAACTACTATGATTATAAACTCGATAATTCAATTAACGTGGCAATTTTATTACACAACTTAGTACTATAAGGCATAATAATGTACATTAATATATAAACTTTATGCTTTAGTAGCCTGCGTTATACTTATATTAGTTTCATCTTCAAATTTAAGGGAGAATTTTCCAATTAGAAAAGTATGTGTCAATTTGTCATGTGTTAATTTGTCACGTGCCAATTTGTCATGTAATAATTCTGTCATGTAATAACTTTGTTAAACAGCTGTGAAAATGAGTGTGCCTTTTGAGCTTGTTTTTTTGACCTTGTTTAATTCTTAACTTCTCCATAAATATGCTAAATTTGCTTATGTCAAACAATTAAAAGGTGATACTTATCCGTTTTTCATTAAACACTGGTTCTAGAGGTTGTAGAGTTGAAGAGCAAGTCTGAAGTCGCTTTCGATAGGAAAACTAATCTGGTGTAAGAACAATAGGATTTACAAAGACTATTGTGGGGTATGGTATATCGACGGTTAACGTAAACGATCTGGATGAAGTCAGGACTATTGAAGAAGGATTCAAAAAAGCATATAGTGGGGACCTGAATGGAACAGTAGAAGCTGTTGACAAACTCAAGGGCTTTGCACTCCAGTTGATTCCCCTTGAAGCCGATGCTGAGAATGAGTTGGATATAAAAGCACTAATCATCTCTATAGGGGATATAGCGAGAGTATCCGCCGAAATGAAAATGGAGCAGGCATGCTCAGTTTCAGGTCGTACTCTTGGAGATATAGCTCTTGAGGCTGCCGACCAAAAAAGGGTTCAGATTGCTATAAAGGCTTTATCCATTGTCGGGAGTCTTGCCCTGGAGTTTACAGGAAAAGGCTTGGAAATGGCAGCCAGAAGTGCAGCCGAATCACTTGGAATTTGCGGGAAGAGCTTTTCAAGAACTAAAATGGAAACGCTGGTCAGCTTTTCTGAGGTTTACCTTATGCAGGTATCTCTGTTATCCATAGAAAAAGGCTTTTATAAGGCTGGAATTACTGCTATCGATAACCTTGGGGAGATAGGAATTGCTTCTGCCGAACAGGCAATAGAAACCTGTACTCTGGAAGCTGCAGTTACTCTTGAAGATCTGGGTAATGCTGCTGTAAGGAAAAATAGCGAGTCTTACGTAAAGGCAGTAATCGAGGCACTTGAAAACTTGGGAACTGAGGTCTCTCGGCATGGAATGAAAAACATACTTGTCCAAATAGCATGGTCTCTGGAGACAATTAGGGTGCTTACTCTGGAGCAGGGTCTCAAAGGAGCCTGCTTCGCCGCAAAAGCTGCGCTTGAATCCATAAACACGGCAGGAATGCTTGATACGGAACAAAATCTGGAAAAAATAAGGGAAATAAAAGAATTTCGTTCTTTTATCCTGAATAAGAGTTAAATAAGCAGCTGGAAAAATTAGAGTTAATAATGAGAGTAGAGTGTTAATAATGCAGAGTAGGGAGTTATGAATGCAGAGTAGAGAGTTAAGAATGCAGAATAGAGAGTTAAGAATGCAGAATAGAAAGTTAAACAATTAAGAAACTTAACAAACCAGCAAAGCCTTAACATCTGTTTTTTCTGTATTATATAAAGAAAATAAAATATTCTAATATCTTATAAAAACATTATAAAACCGTACAGTAAATCACCTAAAGCATATGAAATATATAAAAAATCACATAAAAGCGCATAAGATCATATAAAAAATAAATAAAAGATCAAGTAAAAAATCACATAGAATAATTACTATCGAAAAAAGTTAATATAAAAAAGAATATGGTGCTCCGG
>DUGT01000215.1:49836-50126 GCA_013331275.1 Methanosarcina sp.
TCTCACAGCGAGACCTTCAATAGACTTTAGTAATATATAAATCTGTCCCTTGTCTGCAGTTTCTAGTGTAATCAATTAATGAGATAATCTTTTATGCAATGACTGTTTGATTTATTTCATATTCCTTTTTATAGGTAAAGCAAAACTCTCTGGAAAATTCCCTAAAATTCTAAAAGATTTTTTAAAAATGATGTTTGATATAAGGAATCTAGGCGGACAGACCATAAATCGTGAACTCTCGCGCTCAACCTTAGTATTTGTACTTGATAACATTAACCTTATAAATATTA
>DUGT01000215.1:50283-50436 GCA_013331275.1 Methanosarcina sp.
AGAAATATGTTATTAGTAAATAGCAAATGTCCTTATATTTAAGTAGAAAACGTGATGAAAAAGCACATTATCAGGTACACAATGAGAAAGCATATCATCAGTATAAGAGAATTATGTTAAGACAAATATGTAAAAAAGAATATGGTGCTCCGG
>DUGT01000215.1:50590-62613 GCA_013331275.1 Methanosarcina sp.
CGGCTCGAAAGGCCGGAATGATTGGCCGGACTACACTACCGGAGCTTTTGTTGTATCTTATTTTCCCCTCATTGAAGGGGTTCTTCAATAAGGGGTTTTTCTATATATAGTTAGCGGCTGCCAGTACCTTTCAAAATGTTATTGGTTGTTAAATTAGGAAGTTTCTTCCTCATATTTCTTCTTCAGCTTCTTCATCATCTTCGATATCGGATTCCATATCGCCTGTATTTTCCGATCTGTCCTCTTCTTGCATGAGGTTGCCAATCCATTCGCTGAGTCTCCCGCAGTATTCAGGTTGACAGTCACCTGTACAGCCTGTACAGGCCGAAAACAATGGTCCTGAAAGCAGGAGGTCATATTTTTCTTTAACCTCTTCCTTTGCTTTCAGCAGGTATGTTCTTGCCCCGTTTGAGACTCCAATCTCTCTTATAATTAGGTCTTTATCCAGAAGCTTCTTTATGATTCTGGAACATTTTCTGCTGTCGATATCCAGCTCTTTCCAGATTACGTTCTGGAAAACGCCTTCTTTGTGTCTTTTTATTATGTTATAGGCTTCTTCTTCAAGATCCATAATTCCACACTATAATGTTCCTTATGAAGTTTATTCTTCTACAGGAGTGATCAGTATAATGTTATTACCACGAAGTACTACTGAACCAAGGGAACGAACTTTTTCTCCTTTTACGATCTCCATGGTGTCCACGAGATGAAGGTTCATATAGTCATCCACGCTCTTAAGAGTGCCTTCAAGCAGATTAAGGTCGCCTTTCATTTCTACCTGGATTCTTGATCCAACAATTTTCTGAACTTTTTTATTTGGGAACAAATTTAAACCCTCGCTGATTTATTCTGAATTCTCCCCGTACTCTTTTCTGTTTTTTACGTCCCAAGCCAGTGAGGAGCAAGTCGCATTAAAACCGCAACTACACCCGCGGTTTACTTGCTGTCTGTATCAACCGCTTTATACCAGCAACTGAGAAATTTCTTTATGTTGTCACTCCACCGGCTTTTAAGAAAACTGAAAACTACTTATCCTTTACAGAGATATATAACCATCGATCTCCAAGAGCTCTCAAAAGACTCCCGGGTCAAATAGCTTTTCCAGTTCTTTTATCCGGTGTTTTATTCTGATTGAGTGGAGAGGCGTATATAATGGTCAGATGTAACCCTGAAGATCCGTACTTTCGTCAGTAAGCTTTGCAGACTCTTTTCTTGGTCTCGGGATTGCTCTCGCAATAGGCCCGAAAACGGATTCATATTCATTTATATGCTGGGTAAGCCAGCGGGAAAGCTCAAGTGCAGCTACCGGAGAAAGTATCACTTCGGTTTCTACCCGTCTCTGGATAACCCTTGATTCCGAGGCATCTCCGAACAGTTTTGGAGTGTCATTATAAAAACCAATCCTGAAGTCATAAGGGCTATGCCCACCTGCAGCTCCGATAGCATATATCTGCCTGAAGTTTTCAGGCTTTACAAACTCGATTGTAATGCCTTTCTTAATCTTTTTGGAAGCTGTGCTTTCGATATTTTCCCTGGATTCTGCATCCTCGGTCATGAAATTACCTCTATTTTCACTCTCAGAGTATCTGATCAGATTTTGATCCATTATACTGACCGGCCCTTAAAGCTAGTCAATTCTCTAATATAAACGATACAATCCCACCTAAGCAGGAACTTTTTAACTCGTTATACAGTGTTATCTGCAAAAATGTTTTTGATATCTTAACCCTGAACTTTCTTTTTAAGCTTTTTTGCTTCTTCTGCAACTCCTTTTTTAGAATGTACCTTTGCTATAAGTTCTACGGCGTCAAGGTTTCGGACAGCATTGTCCAGGTACCCGAAGACGTCACCCTGATAGGCTGAAATCCCATACTTATCTTCAAGTTTCTTTACAATCTGTCCAGGCTCAAGTCCTTCTGTACGCAGCTTGATTATTTTTTCTGAAAACTTCTGTTCTGCGCAGCCACAGTAAGGTGAATCTTTGCATTTACAGGTTAAAAAGTCCGAAGCAAAATCCAGCAGAAGTCCCTGAATTTTTGCATCAAGCTGGGAAAGGGACTCCCCGTCAAAAATTATGTCAAGTGTAGCTCCCTGAAAAATCCTTGAAGGCATATTTACATGCAGGGAGCTTCCTATCTGATTTGCGTACTTGAAATACGCTGCATCAAAAAACTCCAGGTTCGTTGCAATCTTCAGGGGTTCGTTCTCTCCAAGTACTGCATCCCTAATCAGAAAAGCTTTCGATACCTGAAGGAAATGAGCTGCAATAATTTTTCCAAAACGCGTAAGCGTTATTCGGTTTCCTTTTCTTTCCACAAAACGATAGCTCTGAAGGCGCAGAATCAATTTATCCAGGTCGTAGCTTCCAAACATCTGGTTATGGATCATTTTTAGATCCTGCACTGAAGAGGTGACTGCAACCGATGCAAGTACTTCCTCGAGCTGTTCGGCTTCTCCGTAATGTACGCCTGCTGATAACATTTCTCCCTGGAGTAGTTTAATTGCAACCTCTTCTTCGGTATCGGACTGTGAACTTGAGTACGATTTTCCAGGCACGGGCATAAGCACAACAACTCCTCTATCATGGTAGTCAGGTCTTCCTGCCCTGCCGCTCATCTGCAGAAAGTCCTGGACTGAAATCCAGTCTATTCCCATTGCCAGGGATTCAAAAATCACCTGAGAAGCCGGAAAATCCACTCCAGCCGCAAGGGCAGCCGTGGTTACAACTACTGGGAGCTCTCCCTTTGCAAAGCGAGTCTCGACTTTCTTTCTCTCATACTGGGAAAGTCCGGCATGGTAAGGTGCCGCATGAATCGAAAGGGCTCCTGCAAGCTTGTGGCAGTTTCGACGGGAGTTTGTAAATACAATTGTCTGTCCCCTATGCTTTTTGGAAGAGAGCATTGAATATTCTTCTTTAGCAAGCTGGGAAATCAACTTTGCCTTTTCGTTTTCCTGGCAGAAAAGAAGGTGCCTGTCAATAGGAACCGGCCTGTGCTCGTAAAGGACAAGCTGGGCTCCGAGTTTCTTCGCATAACCTGCTGGATTTGCAACGGTTGCAGAGAGATAGATGAATTGAGCTTCTGGTGCTACATACCTCAGCCTTCCAATAAGCCCGTCCAGCCTGTGACCCCTCTCCTGGTCTTCGAGAGTATGGACTTCGTCCACTACTACAGTTCCGATTTTACCAAGGAAATCGGCATTTCCCGACCGAAGCATATGGTCTATGCCCTCGTAAGTTCCTACTATGATATCCGCACCAGGGCTGGTCTGCATCTTCACGCGTTGAGAAGTTTTTATGAGAATTGCACCGATCTTTATGGAAGTTGTGAGCCCGAGCTTTGAATAACGCTCTTTGAACTGGTCGTACTTCTGGTTTGCAAGTGCAACCAGAGGAACGAGATAAAGCATTTTTCCTTTTTTATCAAGAAGGTTATGGATTCCTGCCATCTCTCCTATAAGGGTTTTTCCGGTTGCTGTCGCCGAGACTACAAACTGGTTTTTTCCTTCTAGAAGTCCTGCTTCTATCGATAATGCCTGGACAGGCAGCAGGGTCTCGGATTTTTCAAGCAGCATTTCCTTGAATTTCTTTTGAAGTGGTAGGCTTTTTACCCTGACTGTAGCACTGTCGGGATTTGTCCTTATAGTATCGTAACGTGTGAACTCAGGGTCCAGCCTTTCAGGGCTCAGCATTCGGATAGTCCTGTCAAGGTCTCGGGTTTTTGAGAGTACCTGTTCCAGGAAATCTATGGATTTTTCTCCATACTGCACACCAGCTGAACGGACTGCACGCAAAAGTTCTTCTTTTGCACAATCCAGGCAGATTAGTTCGTTATTATACTTGATGGATTTACTGTTTACAAAGTTGAAACGTCCATTTATCCAGCAATGTTTACAAATTTTTACTTTATCAGCTTTAAGTTGAAAACCTTCAAGCATTTCCAGAAAAGCAGCCTCATTTGCAGGATCTCCTCCCTCTGCGAGCATTATTCGGTTTGCACTGCGCAGGAGCTCTATAAATTGTTGTGGAGGAATGAATTCTTCCTTTTTCTTGCCGGCGAGGAGCCTGATCTTAAGAGGGCGCGGTCCTTTGTAACTATCTTTTATGAGGAGCTCGGCCATATAAAGCGGCTGTTTCATCCGGTCCTTTATAGCCATAACTCTTATCTTTGATTTTTCAGCGTAACCTAGGACCCAGAGCATGATTCTTATCCTGATATATGAATGGTATATGTAAGCTTCCCTTCAAAACCTGCAAATTTCCTTTTAAAGTTTAAATTTTGAAGGTTTAAAAGTCAATATTCTATTATTTTCTTAATTTCGAGCAATATAGTTTGTATTGCAGGTAAAATTTATGTTAAGGTTTATTCGAGTTTGTGGGGTTCTGCCCAACCCTATCATTATCATTATCATTATCATTATTACTATTATTATTATTATTATCTTGTTCAAATGTAACGGATTATGTTGAGTTTATTAAGTTCCATTAAAGTTATTACTTGAACTCTGAGTAATATTTATATTTAGAGTATTTTACAGTGTGCAATGTTTTTCTTCTTTTCTTTTCCTGAGCACATCTTCTTACCTTCTAAGTCTATCCTTTATTCTTCTTTGCAACCTCATCTTATGGTCATTATTATATAAATATTTATCACTTGATTATTATATTAATAAAATTGTCCGATGTTGGTTATATCCCGATACTGCTGAATATGCTATTTAGGAGATTATTTTAAGAACTATTTGGGCAAGAAATTATTGGAAAACGGTACCAAGAAAGCGTTTAATAGAAGTATTTGATGAAAGTGTCTTTATAAAGCTATTATTCGAAAGTATGCAACGTGGAATTTATTCATATAGTAGCAACTATCCTGTTAGTCTTTAAGTACGGTTGGTTTTATAGGGAAGCATAGATTCGTTGATCTTTAGCTCAGATATAATTGCTCAGATCTAATTGTTCAGGTATAATTCATAAACAGGCTCCTTCCTTTGCAAATCTGCATCTGCAGTTTCGAGTTTTCGGAATGTTTTCTATAGTGTCCGAAATAATCTCAAAGATTGCGTCCTGAGCTTTTCCCACAACATCAGTGACTTCATCAGCTGTCAGTTTCTGTGTGGTCATTCCGCAGGCCTGATTTGTGATAATAGCAAGAGAAGCGTAACAGAGGCTGAGTTCTTTCGCAAGGTTCACTTCAGGTACACCGGTCATGCCCACGACATCTGCAAATTGACTCATCATGCGGATTTCGGCCCTGGTCTCAAAACGCGGACCTTCCGTACAGGCATAAATTCCTTCGGTATAGGGCAGTCCCTGTTTTTCCAGAGCGTCTCTAAGAGCTGTCCTGATTTCAGGGCAGTAAGGTTCGGATACATCGACATGTACGGTTCTGTCGTCATAAAAGGTAGAAGGTCGGTTTCGGGTAAAATCTATGAAATCATCAAGTACTACGAAGCTGCCCACCGGATGTCCTCTCATTGAGCCTACGGAATTCGTGGAGATTACACGTTTTGCTCCGACCGAATGCACAGCCCAGATATTGGCTCTGTAATTAATCCTGTGAGGAGGAATATGATTTTCTCCTGCATGCCTGGGGATTACTGCAACTGTTTTCCCTCTTATAGTAGTAAGATAAGCTGTGACTTCTCCATATGGAGTATGTACTGACTGGCTTTCGAATTCCTGATATGAGTTAAAACCAACGCCACCTAGCACCGCTATCTCAATGTTTCCATCTACTTTTTCCATTTTTCATCTTCCAAGTGGTTTTGTTATTACCCTATTTTTCCTTTAATCCAGCCTTGTTTAGCCTTAAATTCTTTTGCAGGCCGCTTGGGTCAGGCAAGTTTTTTCTTTCTTCTGCCTCTTCCTTTCTCTTCGTTTTCGGAGATCTGGTTTGATACACTGTATTTTATGCCTGCAAGGGCAATAAGAATCGCAACTGCAACCGAATATACAAAGTACTGGAGGGCGAGGGTTGCGTCACTAGTAGCGCCCTTCGAAAGGGAAGCTGTCGCTAAAATGTATGTACTTGCACCCCAGAAAAGCAGCCCTGTTGCGATCACAAATAAAGAAATTGCAACGTTTTTATAAATGGGCTTATTTTCCATTCTTAAATCAAAGATTTTTCCAAAATTGGCAAGCAATATGGCTCCTGCATACCACCAGACTGAAGCATTAATGAATACTGAGACAAGCGTAAGGATCCCTTGATACCATACTCCGTCTGCCGAGTAAAGCTTCCAGACTTCCGTAGCTCCGTACGCAGTTGCTACAAGGGTTGTAAGCAGGGCAGCCATATAGCTGATAAAAACCATTCTCTGTTCAAGAAAAGCGTCCCAGAGTTTTTCCTTTTCAAGAGCAACAAGGTCGTCCAGCCCAAAACCCCTGTATAACATGTAAAACCCTACAGCTGCAAGAATTCCCACAACTGCACCGTCTGGATAACGGGCAAGCAAAAATATTGCATAAATGAGAAAAGCGAGTCCTAAAGGTACAAAGAAAGTCTGGGAGATTTTCGGGTCACTGAAGACATGTTTCAGGATATAGTAAGTACTTTCCAGATTCTGGCTCTGCATTATTACGATTCTTTTCACGGAGTCAATTCTCATACGGGATTGGACAATAGGTACAAGCGTTTCGTCTTCTGCCCCGTCTGAGACGAATATTGCTCTCTGCACATCATTCACATTGAGGAATATTTCAAGCTGCTCGGCAATTTTCTGGTCCGAGATCACTCCAACATTTTTGTCTCCTGCAAAAGAAACTATCTCAGCATCAGTTCCTTTTGCTCGTAACTCGTCCAGAATCTTGATTCCGCCGAAAATCGTATTTGTGTCAGAATCCTCCGGGTCTGCGATCCCGAGTGCAACAGCAGCCTGAACATTTGCCTCCCGTCCTACTATTGGGGTTTCGAGTTTTGCTTTTTCGCCCAGATCGTTATCTCTGTCTATGCATATAACTAAGGTCTGCATATATCCTCTATAGCTTTCAATAGCTTACTCTATCGCAGAGAGCTGTTTTTTCATATATGACATCCTGATTCGGCTCTCATATCTTCCTGTCGGAGTTTTACATAAACTCTTTTAATCAGTTAAGTCGCTTTACTTTTTACAAGCATACTATTTTAATTTATACTTTATAAGCTTGTAGCGTAACGGAGTTTATTTTAAACATTAGTTTTTACTTCTAAAGATACTTTTATAATTTCGAAAACCCATAAGTAAATGTCTACAAAAACAGGCTCTCTTTTTGAGAGAAATCCGTTATATTTTTAAAAAATAAAAGGGGTTTATATGGCACAAACAATGGAAAACGAAAGTAAAAGGACCGAAGCTGGAAAAAAGAACAGAATACAGGAAAAAGTTGGAAAGCTTGGGAATGACATTGATACTCTTGCAAAGAAAACAGGAGACGAAGCCTCTAAACTTGCAAAGAATATTAACACTGAGATTAAGTCTATCTCGGACGAAATAAAATCAATTGATGTAAAAGATGAGGTAAAGAGCATTACCGCAAGGGTTGAAAAACTGGTTGATGCAACCGGCGATAGTGCAAAAAAACTAGCTTCAGAGATTAAGACTGACGTAAAGAAAATGGTAGATAAGATCGAAGTCCCGATCACAAAGAAAAAATAAATAGCAACAACGTAACAAAAACGGTAAAGTAACAAATTCAAAGTTAAGAGCTTTCCCTGTGAGAAGTAATACCTTTTCAATCTTCTTTTTTTATTATCGTTTTTTCTTCTCAACGCGTATTTATTGAATTGTTTTTGTTTCTCAATCTCATATTCATTGAATCGGTTTTGCTTCTCAATGCATATTCATTGAACCATTTCGTTTCTTATACTCCACGCTTTCAATGTTTTTATCTTTGTGTTTTATTCACAGAGTTAACTTTATTATCCAGTATGGCGTCTGTATAACTTATATTGGGGAGATCGGGATGCAGTCATACTCTGGTATTTCCAGGAGGCTTATAGCCTCAATAATCGATATTTCTGTAATTGTTTTTCTTTTTATGTTTTTAGAGTTAATTACGGAAAACATGGATGAAACCCTTTTCTATACTCTGTTCTTTCTTACCATTTGGGCTTATTTTGTCCTTCAGGAGAGTTCGGCCCTGAAGTCAACAGTGGGCAAGCAAGCTGTGAATATTATTGTTACTGACCTCAACGGAAACAGAATTTCCATTACGCAGGCAACAAAGCGTTTTATTCTGAAAATTCTTGCTGTAATTCCCTTTTTTGTAGGATTTCTGCTGATCCTTTTTACTTCAAAAAAGCAGGCTTTTCATGATATTATTGCAAAAACAGTGGTATTTGTTCAGGAAGATTAACCTTAATCCTTCTTTTCAAATTTTAATCTATTATTTTAATTTTTTTACTACGAGTACTTTTTTTTATTATGGTGTCTTAATAATTAATGGGAAGTCATTTTCTACTAGAGCAATCAAGGGAAGTGTATTATGTCTATTTCCTTCAATCAGCGCAATTTTATCCAGAATAGACCTGTAAGCTTTGAGGGTTCTCTCTCAAGCCGTTCGCATGATATCTCTTTTTCTTCCGAATCCGCAGAGGAAATAAAACTTTTCCTTGATATGGATGGAGTCCTTACGGATTTCACCGCAGCCTGTGAAAAGCTCGGTGGTAATATGATGTTCTGGTACAGTAACGATAGAGAACTCTTCTGGAAAAAGATCACATCTGCAGGAATCGAATTCTGGTCTGAGATGTCCTGGATGCCCGGAGGGCAAGAATTGCATGGCTTCCTTAGAAGCTCGGGCCTTTGTCCTACAATCCTTTCTGCGCTTCCCGGACCTGAGAGGAAAAAAGCCTTAATTAATGCTAGAGAGGGAAAAACCAGATGGATCAGGAAAGAACTCGGGCCTTCTTATGCAGAGGCCGCAATTCTCTGTTACCGCCCTGAAAAAGCCTTACAATCAGGATCTGCAAGGGTTCTTATTGATGATAACTCCGAGAATATCCGTGAGTGGGAAGAAGCAGGAGGTATCGGAATCCTGCATAAGAACACAAGCCGGACAATCCGGTGTTTCACTAAGGTTCTTAAAGTCGAGCAAAAATTCTGACATGTAAACTTTATAGGTAAAACCAAAACGGTTGACTGAAAACTTAGATTAAAAGGCTTATAAAATTTTAAACTAAAATTTTAGACTTCCTGAATCTTAGACTTCCTGATTACAGGCTACTATAAGGGCTACAAAGTTTTGCCTGTGATTTTTGATATCTTCTCCTTCCGCATCCTTTAACCACTTTTTTCCTCCATGAATTGCATGATCTCCGCAGATAAAGAAAATCGTTCCTTTTTCTGCATGTCTGTAAATCTTACCGAGATTTTCATCCACGGCTATTGCAGCCTTTTTCAGTTCTTTCCAGCTTTCTGCCCTGTGGGAAGAACGGTCAAGGGTTCTGAGGTGAACTGCTAGGATATCGGGCTTTTCTTCAAGGGCATGTAGCGCATAGTTCGTTATTTTAAGGTCATAATCCAGAATATTTTCGGAATTAGGGACTCCATAATATTCTTTTATCCGTCCTCTGAAACTTTCCGCACCTTCAGACTCTATAACTGCTGACGCTTTCATACCTGCCCTACAAGCCCATTCCATAATGCTTTTCAGTCTCGGGTTTTCCGAGTCTTTTGTCCTTTCCGTGTAAATGTCCATAGTTGAGTAGATATTATGCTCTTCTGGCAGATATCCTGTAAATATTGATGCAATGGCAGGGGAGGTTATTGTCGCAGGGGACTTGCACCTGAAGAGTAACCCTTTTTCAGCGATATTACTCAAGTTCTTCATTATCGGAGAAAAATGATTATAAAGAGAATACCCCAGACTGTCAACCACAATAATCACTGCTCTTTTGCAATTTCTTTCTTTTGCGTAGCTCTCGACTTCAGGAATTGGTCTGCCAGTTGGCGGAACCATAGGGATTTTCAGGAGTCTTGAGATCGTAGGAGCAATATCAATAGTTTTGCACTCTAAAATTTTCATATGATCTCCAATATATTATCTGGCAAGCCGGCTTATATGTCTTTCCAGTGTTCCTGTTTTAAATCCAGATAACTGTAAATAGTTATATTGGACCGGATGAATGTTTACTGGATAGAGTATGAGTTTTCAGGATGTAGAATTAATTTTAAAGGCGTAGAATTGATTTCCGAGGCGTATAATATAAGCCTCTGAGTGACAAAACTGCTTATTTAAAAAGTGCTTATTTAAAAAGTGCTTATTTAAAAACTGCTTATTTAAAAAGTGCTTATTTAAAAAGTGCTTATTTAAAAACTGCTTATTTAAAAACTGATTATGTAAAAACTGATTAATGTATACTCAATTTTTGTACGCATGTAAGCATAGAAACAGAAAAAAACAAAAAGACTAAAGACAAATGTTAGCTAAGTACTAAGCAAGACCTAATTATTTGCTAAATATAAAAATAAAAAAGCAGCCTTATTAAGCTGCTTCAGCCCAAAAGATAAGGCTTCCGTTAAACTGTCCCGTAGACGAATAGTTTTCCGGTATGTCAAGCTGTGCTTTCGTGGTTTCTGATGTGTTTGAAGCTATTGTCTTACTGTATTCAGAGCATTTGTTCTGGTCAAGCATAAGTCCTGTGCTGAATGGACCGTCATCCTGGTCTTCTACTTCAGCCTTTACTTTTATATTACCGTGTCCATTGTTTTTAAGGGTCAAAGGTACGGACTCGCTTGGTGTTCCCGGTTTTACTGTTCCGAAATCGACTGAGTTCGGTGTGACCTGCAAGCAAATAGCAGGTGTGATGTTCACAGTAAGTGATACCGTAGTTGAATCCGATCCAGATGAACTGGTTCCATTATCACATGTTCCGTTACCACTGGTTCCGTTATCACTTGTTCCGTTATCACTTGTTCCGTTATCACTTGTTCCGTTATCACTGGTTCCGTTATCACTGGTCCCGTTATCACTTGTTCCGTTATCACTTGTTCCATTATCGTTGTTTGTTCCATCCTTATAACTGACGGTAAGGATCGCACTCGAGGGAGCAAGGTAGTCTCCACTATTATCTGTAACCGAAGGAGGAATTATCTGAGCCATATTATTGTCGGCCATGAGATAATTTCCGACAGACCTTGCTTCATCGATATCCAAGTCCGAGTATGGAGTCGAGTCATAAACACCAGATACGTTCATTTCATTGAATTTCAATCTAATGCCATCATGTCCTCCAGACTGAACTGTAGTCCAGAGCTTGGCACTGTCTACATTGCTGAGATTTATAGAGCCGTCAAATGGGATTTTTACGGTAGCCTCTTCAGGAGTCAGACCCCCTGAAGTACTCATCGTACTCACCATGTCACAGCCTTCATTTATCCAGTATTCGGTTTCGTTTCCTGTGGAATCTTCATACACTACAAGTAAACCGATTCCGTCAAAGCAGACAAAGTTCCCAGTCTCACTATTAGCATTTGTAACTACTGTGGTATAATTTCCACTTCCTTTTACAAGGTCCGTTACATCATAAGCCCAGGTACCGCTTGGATAATCATATACAGAGCCCCACCCCTTCTGGTCACTGTATTCGGCGTCAGGAGTCAAAGCTTTATTCTGGAACTGCAGGTTCATGGAAGGATATACTCCGGTAGTGCCTGTAGCACTCCACGTCCAGTAATTATAGAGTCTCGCGAGTTTTACAGTTGCATTTTCAGGAAGCTTCAGGTTGTGGTTTACTGTATATGTGCCGCCAGAAGATATCTTACCACTGTACTTGCTGTCTCCGTAATCATAAATAATGTCGCCTTTTACAGTGTCGTGAGCATAAGTCTCAAGAGGCTTGTCTCCGGTATATC
Organism: Methanosarcina sp.; assembly: GCA_013331275.1. Taxonomy (GTDB): domain Archaea; phylum Halobacteriota; class Methanosarcinia; order Methanosarcinales; family Methanosarcinaceae; genus Methanosarcina; species Methanosarcina sp11020u. The sequence continues at coordinate 62,423 of DUGT01000215.1, forward strand.
CGTTATTGTTGTCAGAAGAGTTGTCTCCAGTATTGTTGTCAGAGGAGTTGTCTCCAGTATTGTTGCCTGATGAGTTGTCTCCAGTATTGTTGCCTGATGAGTTGTCTCCAGTATTGTTGTCAGAGGAGTTGTCTCCAGTATTGTTGTCAGAGGAGTTGTCTCCAGTATTGTTGTCAGAGGAGTTATCTCCA
>DUGT01000215.1:62716-64240 GCA_013331275.1 Methanosarcina sp.
TGTTGTCAGAGGAGTTATCTCCACCATCATTGTCTGAGGACGAAGTAGTGTATTCGGCCGTCAGTATAGCAAGTGCATTTTTATAGAACGCGTCAGTCCGGTCATAGGTCAGGGCGTTTGTGCCGGTCGATTTAAAACTGTCCTTGACATCCCATGAATCTAGCCCACAATAAGTACCCTGAGGTTTGCCTGAAGTAAGTGCATTTCCATTGAAAGTGTATGATCCGTCTGTACTTGCCATATGTAAATCTGTAAGTGTTGCATCTGTCAAAGACGCATCAGATGGCAAATTTGCCTGGAAGGATGTGCTCCCAACGTAAGTCTCACCATTGTCATCAACATAATAAGTATCTGCATCATGACCACGGTTTACCTGGTACCATACCTTTTTTCCGCTACCGTCGTCATAAGCTACAATAAGGGTTATCAGTTTTATTCTGCCATCAAACTTATTGTCACTAGGTTCCGTGTGTACGGTAGCTTTATTGTTCCCGGATTTTACAAGGCTTGTGACATCATAATACATCATGTAGTCACTGGTTACCCTGTCAACATGGTCGTTTACCTGGACATATGCTTTTCCGTCATTACCTCCATTAGTAATGTATGTATAAGGAACATTAAGGGTTTCTGTTCCTAGAGTTTTATCGTTAAAAGTTACTGTTGCTTTTCCCTGGTAATTATTTTGCATGTGTCCGCAGTATACGGTTGTAAGCAACATTGCCCATTCGACCTTGGCGTTAGCCGGTAATGTAAAGGTCTTGTCTATAGTTTTAGCAGTGTGTATTTCCTGAGTTCCTGTTCCGTAGTAGCTGTCACAATAGACACCTCCGCTTACTGTTCCGCTGTGGACCGAAGTCAGAGGGATCCCGCCTACATAATTATCAGCCAGGCAGACTCCGCTACTCAGGATCAGAGTTAACAATATCAAAATCAGTTTTCTATTCGTCAATCTTCCTCCTGTACTTCAATTAGAGAAAGAATTCCAGAGATCTGTGAATAAGTAGCTCCTGTTAAAGCTAACAGGAATCTAGACTATTACCTGTAGAAACAGAGCTAAGTAGTTTTTATTGGGTTTTAAGGAAAATATCTCAAATGTGTTTTTCAAACTGAACGGGTCAGATAGTTCCAGTTTCTGAGGGGCTCCTTTTGACAGTCATCTTTAGGATTCTTTCTCCTAAGTTTTTTCAAGTTTTAACTACTTTTTAAGATAAATAATCATTTTGTTAATAACTTTTCAGATATATTAATCTTTCCAAATGTTTTATAGACGCAATAATATCTGAAATATTATGTATATCGTAATTATTTATTTACTATTTATCAGTTGATCAATACAGATTTTTACTTGACATATATGTGATTTATATGTAAATTATTAATAACAAAAAATATAAAAACAGATTGCCTAACTAGCGATTAAAGATTTAGTTTGGCAAGTTTATTCATTGAATTTTATGTATAGTGTCTATAGTTTCGATTTAGTCGGTCTGAACAATTAATATCTATGTACATTTTTATTAT
>DUGT01000215.1:64408-73770 GCA_013331275.1 Methanosarcina sp.
CTTTTCAACAATTGCTGAAAATTGGAAATAAAAATTGAAAATCTTGTCCTTATAACCTTGATTTAAACAGTTTCTGTAAGTTAACTACACTGTTCTCTTACAAAATGGAATAAGTTAAAGGAATGTAAAGCAGAAATTCAAGTTGTTTGAATAAAACAAAAAAACAAAGCCAGTTAATACAAAAGCCAATTAATACATTACAAAATCTTATATTTTTATCAAAAACAAAGACTTAAAGGATATTAAATGGCTATATGAAGTTACAAACTTAAAATACGCGAATGGTCTAATGAATTACCTTCTAAAGATAGCAAGGCTCGGAAAATCGCAGGAGAAAAAAGTGAAAATTATCACGTTTTTTGAGATGTGGTAGTAACCCCTCACTGCCCTTAAAGTCTGACATTTTACTTTTTAAAATATTACTTGCTTTTAAAATATTACTTGCTTTTAAAATATTACTTGCTCTTAACTGTTATGTAACTTGAAATCGTTTTAGTGTTACTGCCTGCTGCGTTTTTCACTGTTAAACTGACTGTATATTTTCCAGCTTTACTATATTTATGTACAGCTGTCTTGGACGTTGAGGAGGTCCCGTCTCCGAAACTCCATTTCCATGAAGTAGGACTATTGGTACTTTTATCAGTAAAGGTAACCGTTAATGGTACTTTTCCTGAGATAGGAGATGCAGAGAATGCAGCAACGGGTTTTGCTACTACCGTTATATAACTTGTTTTCTTTATCGTGTTACTACCTGCAGCATTGGTAACTGTCAGTGTCACCGTATACTTTCCTGCCTTAGAATACTTATGAATCGGGTTCTTTAAGGTTGAAGTTGTCCCGTCTCCAAAATTCCATTTCCATTTAGTTGGTGTTCCTGTACTTTTATCAGTAAAGGTAACTGTTAACCGTGCTTTTCCTGATGTAGGAGATGCAGAGAATGCAGCAACAGGTTTGTTACTTGAGGTCTTGTATTCTGCTGTTATTATGGCAAGTGCGTTTTTATAGAACGCGTCAGTCCTGTCATATTTCAGGGTGTTTGTGCCGGTAGACTTAAAATTGTTTTTGATATTCCATGAATCCAATCCGCAATATGTGCCCTGAGGTTTGCCTGAGGTGAGTGTTTTTCCGTTAAAAGTATATTTCCCATCTGTACTTGCCATATGTATATCTGTAAGCTTTGCAGATGTTAATGTAGAACCTGCTGGTAAAGCTGCTTTAAAAGCTGTGCTCCCAACGTAAGTTTTACCATTGTCATCAACATAATAAGTATCTGCATCATGCCCACGGTTTACCTGATACCATATCTTTTTTCCACTGCCATCATTGTAAGCTACAACAAGGGTAATCAGTTTTATTCTGCCATCAAACTTATTGTCACTGGGTTCTGTATGTACGGTAGCTTTATTGCTCCCGGATTTTACAAGGCTTGTGACATCGTAATACATCATGTAGTCGCTGGTTACCCTATTAACATGGTCGTTTACCTTGACGTACCCTTTCCCATTATTACCGCCATTGACAAGGAATACAAAAGGAACATTAAGGGTTTCTGTTCCGAGAACTTTCCCGTTAAAGCTTACTTTTGCTTTTCCTTGATAATTATTTTGCATATGTCCACAATATACGGTTGTGAGCAGCATTGCCCATTCAATCTTGGCGTTAGCTGGTAATGTAAAGGTCTTATCTATAGTTTTAGCGGCGTGTATCGGCTGAGTTCCTGTTCCGTAGTAGCTGTCACAATAGACACCCCCACTTACTGTTCCACTCTTGACAGAGGTCAGAGGGATTCCGCCTACATAATTGTCAGCCAGGCAGACTCCGCTACTCAGAATCAGAGTTAACAATATCAAAATCAGTTTTCTATTCATTAACCTTCCTCCTGTAACTCAATTAGAGAAAGAATTCCAGAAATCTGTGCATAAGCAGTTTTATAAGACAATTACAGGAACCTGAATATTGCTAGTAAAAGCAAAAGTCAAATAAAAGTATTCTGTTCTAGAAGTGTGATCAGATGTTTTCCAGACTAAATATATCAAATTAATTCCCGTTTCGAAGATCTTTTCTTTGACAGTTATTTTTGGATTCTTTCTCATGAATTTTTCTCAAATTATAACTATTTTTAATACATATAATTATTTTATTAACAAATTTTCAGATATATTAATCTTTTCAAATGTTTATATGTATAAAATTTATAATTTTTCGTTGCATATTTATTATTTAATAACCTTATTTATTTTAAGTAGCGGATGTGAATTCCTGAAATCGGAACTGTTAACAATCCTTTTTTAAAATTAGGATTGATGCTCGTTTTTCAAAGCTGGGTACTCATTTTATACAAAAACTCAAAAATGAGTTTTTTATTCTTTAAATCAAAAACCCCTATCGATCGACTTTTTACTTATTTTTGCCATCAAAACAATACCATTAGCTCTAATGGCTATGAAATTTCAGGAGGCTTCTATTCAAACTATTTTCACAATTGGCTAACATTAAAGTTAACTTTAAAGCCATATTATATCCTTTTTTCAAAAATCAGCTACTCATTGACTTTAAAGATAGCAGTTTACCCACTTAAGTTATGCATTCAATATCTAAAATCAAACACAGTGACCATCGTTAACTGAGTTATAATTTATATCTAAGAAGAGTTTAGAACTATATTTTTAATTCAAATGAGTAAGTCTTATCCTTCGTAAGTCTCGTCCCTGTCAGTTCATCCCTGTCAGTTCATCCCTGTCAGTTCATCCCTGTCAGTTCATCTCCGTAAGTCTCATCCTTATTACAATAGTTAAAAAATAACCGTCAGAATAGCTTTTTTATCTAGTTATTAGTTAGCAAGTTGAAATGAAAAACTAAAGTGGTAAATTAATACTTTTTACTCAAATTATTGATATTGGATTTTGAAGAGCTTTAATTATAATATTTTCACAAAAAATTAAATAAAAGTATTTATGTATACCTTTAAAAAGATTGATATATATGAAAAATTAATCATAAAATGTTTATAAGTATTAAAAATTATCAAATAATGGAAATATATTGAGATAGGATATTCTGGAGATATGTGTAAATAAAACTTAATCAGAAATAAGAATGCACTTCGTGTTACTTAACTAACGGTAGAATTGTAATGTAAGCGTTTTTCTTATAACAAAGTGACTATCTAACTCTATTTTTTGGAAACCTCTTTGTTTCCTGTTTCATCTAGGAAATAGCAAACATAACTCTAGAATCCTTTCTCTAACTGAAGTACAGGAGGAAGATTGACGAATAGGAAACTAATTTTGACATTGTTAATCCTTATTCTAAGTAGCGGAATCTGTTTGGCTGACAATTACGTAGGTGGAAGCCCTTCAGTTACTAACCCGCAGGTTTCACAAGCAACAAACGATCTCACTATATCCGGAATAGTAAACACTGTACCAGGATCTGCGGTCTTTGCCAGGGAATCAAATACCATAACGGTTATTGGCGTCAAGAACACTGGCCCTGCTGCTCTAAATAATATTTCTGTAGCCCTTTATGCCAGCGATGTGTCCGGCTCAGTTCCAGTAAACACGACAACGATTGCATCTATAGCTAGTGGAGGGGCAGCAACTTTAACGATGATCGACCCAACAATTCGCAATCTGGAAGGTAGCACCGTAACTTATACTGCAGTTGTTGATCCTGAGAACCTGATCCCTGAAACTAATGAGGCTAACAACAACAAAAACAGTCTGGCTAAAGCGGTCAAATATAACGGATATAAGGGCAAACGTTATTGGGAAGGCGGAAGTGACATCACTACCAAACAGACTTATGACCTCCAGGGTAACTTTTTGTATTTCACACAGCCTGAATCCGCTTACAAACCTGTTGGTTGGACTAGCAGAACCGAAACTTGGACTGCAAGCAATCTTCCTATCCCGAGCGGTTCTACCGTAGAAAAGGTCTGGCTCTATCTTGCTTACAACTGGGATACCACTTCCGGGGGAGTGCCTAAATGGGATGCTTCCTTTAACGGATATCAGCTTACAGGTGGAACTCCATACACTGACAAGAGCAATTTTGGTGGGTATGCTGAGTATAAATATGGTCTTTACATCTTTGATGTGACCAGCCAGTTTAAATCTGCTGGAAACAGTCTTGTTATGACGTCTAATGCTGGAAATAGCAATGCTCTTTATCCGAGTACTCTGGTTGTGATCTATCGGAACTCTAACGAGACCCGGAAGCAGATCTTCATCAATGAAGAGTGCGACGAATTGGGCTTATCTGCATCCAGTTACGGAACAACTCTCGAAGAGGCTACAGCATATGCTCCTTTCACAGGCATGTCTGTTGATGTGAATAAAGTCGCAAGCGCTAAATTATACAGTTTTGCTGGAAGTGCCGGCCCCGATGAAGGAAACCTGCTTTTTAATGGAAATACCGTTGCAAGTAATGCATGGCAGGGAAATCCAAGCACCAGCAGTCCCCTGGTTTTTAATGTGAAAAATTATATTAACGCAACCGGGAACGAAGCCGGAATCCAGGGCACAACAAGCGGAGGCATGGATGCTCTCCAGCAGATCCTTGTAGTTGAGTACCAGAAACAACAAGAAGCTGCGCCTGTAGCTGCCTTTTCAGTGTCCCCTACATCAGGAAAAGCACCATTAAATGTTATCTTTACTGATAAAAGCACAGGAACACCAACGAGGTGGCAATGGAATTTTGGAGACGGAACAACTTCAACCCAGCAGAATCCGACTCATAAGTATTCCAAGTCAGGAGTATATACTGTTAGCTTAACAGTAAAGAATGCTAAAGGCAGTGACACGGTAACAAAAACAGACTATATAAAAGTGATAACAAAGCCTGTTGCAAACTTCACCAGTAGTATTACATCGGGAAAAATACCATTAACAGTTACCTTTAGTGACAAAAGTACAGGAATACCAACGAAGTGGCAATGGAACTTTGGAGATGGATCAAAGTCATTCCTTCAGAGTCCAATTCACAAGTATTCCAAGGCAGGAACATATACTGTTAGCTTAACAGTAAAGAACGCTGTAGGTACTAACACGGTAACAAAAGCAGACTATATAAAAGTTGTAACAAAACCTGTTGCTGCATTCTCTGCATCTCCTACATCAGGAAAAGCACCATTAAATGTCGCTTTTACTGATAAAAGTACAGGAGCACCAACTAAATTGAAATGGAGTTTCGGAGACGGGACAACTTCAACCCAGAAAAATCCAAAGCATAAGTATTCCAAAGCAGGAAAGTACACAGTAACACTTACAGTTACCAATGCTGCAGGTATTAATACGGTAACAAAAACAAATTACATAAAAGTGACAGCAAACACATAATCGGATATATGTTCTGAAAACGAGTAAACTTTAGATTGGAAAAGATGAAAAGAAATTAAGGCAAAGGGTTGCGAGATCATTGGCACTATAATAAAACAACCCTTTGGCCTTTTGACCAGAGCTGAAAACTAATCTTTGGTTTATTATTTTCATGGCTTACTCCAAAATATCCAATTTTATTCAAGAAATTTTTATAATTTTATAGGGACTCATATTCTTGAATATTATGTTTTTACATGTTTTTTCCTGATCTTAAACTCTGATAGGCGACTTTATTAATGCAATTATTTTTAAATCGACACCAAAAATCATAACTACTTAAAATAAAATAACATTATTTAGAAAAATTAATATATGAATAATATAAATTATGAAAAAATCTACCATTTGTCAGAATTAATGCATAATTAAAAATGAAGCTTTTCTATGTAGGACGTTAGAAGAAATAGCAACTAATGCCGCTAAAAGTTGCCAGAAGCTAAAAATTAATTGAGAAATGCGAGAATGGATATGCTGTTAAATAACAGGAAATTGAGTAGGTTTTTACTCTACGTTGCAGGAATCTTAATTATTTTTATGTATATTTCTCCTTGCCTGGCAACTTACAATTTTGAAGGTGTCCCTGAACAGGATGAACTGATTGAAACGACATCAGGAACGGTAAAAGGTGGACTTTACGTTGATGGAGGTGAAGGGCTTAAGGAAACCCCTTATGTGCAGGAATTTAATGTTCCTGGAGATTCCGTAAAATGGGCAAGGATATATGTGGGAGTATGGGGTGGCACAGAAGATAAGAAAGGGACTCTGGATCTTACTGTCAATGGGAAAGATTTCGAAAGTGTAGACCTGGAAGGTAAGGCAGATAACGGAGATGATGAAGGTCAGAATCCATCAATATATTGTACCGGACATGGAGTATATTGGGTAGCTTATGACGTAGGGACGAACATAAGTACCGGACCTGTAAAAGTGGAAGCAAAAACTGAAGGGGGCATTGATGGCAGAGTATATGGTATAGTCCTTGCTGCTGTATACGAGGATAAAGACGGGGAGGATACAAAGTACTGGATAGAGGAAGGAAACCTGAATCTTCATGGCAAAGGATGGAGTGGAGATATGCCTTCAACGCATGATGAAGGATATGCCGACTTTTCTGGAAAAATAGATGCTGATAAATACAAAACCGCAAACCTTGCTGTAGTCTACCTATGCGGCAGCCCTGGGCTTGAAGACTCTCTATACTTTAACGATGAACAGCTTTCGGATGGGGATAATAAAAATGACATTGCAAATTCAAAAAGTTATTTTGATTTAAAATTTTTTGACGTACTGGACTTTCTTACTGAAGATGACAACGAAGTCAAGTTCCAGAGAGATGATGAAGATTACGTGCATCCTGTACTGGCTGCACTGACTTTGGGAACGGGAGAAGCTGGAAGCTCTTCTGACCTCATAGTATCTGGACTTACTTTACCTGTGATTTGCGCAGGTAAAGATAATGTAATTAAGGCAAATATTAAAAATATCGGAAAAGACTCAGCAAGTAGTTTTCAGGCGGCACTTTATGCTGACGATGAAATAGTATCCACTGCTTCCGTATCTTCTCTTGCTAGTGATAAAAATAAAACCATAGAGTTTAACTGGAAACCTGCCAGTGACGGACAGAAGGCTCTAAAAGTATACGTTGACTATGCCAACAAAATAAAAGAAACATCTGAGGTAAATAACTTCAATGCTCCTGTTCTTGCTAAGATTGTTGATATGACTCCACCTGAGATTGAAATAGAATCACCGGAAGACGGAGGCTTCGTAGACGCTGGAGAAATAACAGTAAGTGGAACGGTTGAAGATACAAGTCGGAACCTAACAGTGGATGTGAACGGAAGGAAAGCTATGCTTTCGGACGGAAGCTGGAGCGCAAAGGTACCTATGGTTTCAGGCTCCAATATAATATCTGTTTCTGCAATAGACAAAGCAAATAACACTGCAAAAGAGCTTATTGTTGTCAACAAAAAAGCTTCTTTCCTGCGTGACTTTAATGAATCCTCCAGGTCTAAGAATCAAAGTAAAACAATATCCGCTAACGAGACACTTCATATTTCCTGGTATAAAGACCTATTACAAAATAAGATCTATCTATTCTTTAAAAATTTGATTTCCAATTGGTGGCGGCGATTTTGAAAATCAGGGCATACAATAGAAACCTGTATGTGATTTATTCTGTAACGGGTTCTGAAAAAATCGGAGACAGGCTCTTCAGATTTTGCGCAGTCTCCGGGTTTCTTTTGACTGCACTATTCATAAAATTTCAAAACCGGAGAGAACAGCCATGAGCAGAAAAAGTCACTTCTATATTATTGCGGTTTTTTTGATTGCTTCTTACATGATCACAGGTATTATGCCTGCTGAGGCAAATGAAGACGATTGGAGCAGCCTGACCGTTACCCTCGGAAATGAAAATCCGATAATAAGCATAGTTTCTGTTGATGAATACACTCTTGAAGCGCTGAAGTTTGATAGTTATGGCATGGTCTGGCTACGGATCTCGAAAAACGGCTTGACCCTCGGAGATACTGTCCTGGAAAATAATAGTTCAAGCTGGTGTTATATGGACAACGAAAACATACGGCTTAAGGCTTTCAACGTCACTAATAGGGAAAATCTTCCTATGTTTTCTAATCTTTGTTCACCTGAGGCAGAAGTTGTTTTTGAAACTAAAAAATCTGCAGAAGAAAAACCTGCTGAAAATACCGTAAGTCTGGATCTCGATTTTGAGGCTGACAAAGATGAGTACCTGCTTGGTGACGAAGTAATTGTTGATACGGAGCTTAGAAACACAGGGAATGTTAAAGCAGACAAAATAAAATTTGATGTGGATCCTGATGGGCTTCTGGTTCATGAGGGAGTTCCTGGAAACATAACGATCGATAAAGGCTCAACAAAGTCTTTTGAACTTCAGTTGAGATTTCCAGAAAAAATAAAAGAGAGTTATAATATAACCGCAAATGTTAGTTGGGAAGATAATTCAGGTAAGCATTTCCTCTCCAAAGTTGTAGAAATTAAAGTTAGTGAACCTCTGAAAATCTATAAATACACGGGGTCCGAAGTTTTTACAGGAACTCCTGCATATGTTACGCTTTCCGTTAAAAATGTTCAGGATAGATCGGTAAATGTCTCATTAATTGACCTGTTGCCAGCAACATTTACAATGATTAACAGTTCCGAGCAGATTGCAAGTGTCCCTGGTATGGATAACTTATCGTATTTGAGCCAGGACTTTATGCTGTCCCCGGAAGAAATGAAGACGTTTTCTTACTCCGTCAAATCCGAAAAACTTGGAGTACACAGAGTACCGCAAACCCATGCATATGCAGATTTATGCGGTCAATTATATAGTGAATGTTCCGACTCCGAAAACACAATCAAGGTATGTGAAAATATTTCATACAAAGAGTATGAACGTAAAACTCAGGTAGAAAAAATACCTCCAGTAGAAACAAAACTGCACGTTGATCTGGTCCCGACATAACTTTCGCGATTTTCAGACTTTTTTATAACTTGAGAGTGCGAAGAGATTCACGAGTACTTTGCTTTAACAGTTACTTCCACAATTTGTCTGACAATTCTATTGCAGGGAAAAAATTGACAAAGAGTTGGCAAAAAGAGAGTTGGATGAACTGTTGTCTAACAGATCATTTCTCAATTTTATTGCTGACTATGCTAAGATTACTATATTTTTTCACGACCTTTGAAAGGCAAGTTTAAGTTTCTTGCAAATCTGGAAATTTCGAGTCTCTTATCCTTTTTAACTTTCCCTGTAAGTTTCCAGTTATATGATTTTTGCCTAAACATCCACCTTCTCATTAGCAGCTTTGCAAACACAAGGATACATTTGTAAGAGGTACATCAAATCTAGGTAAAATACGGAACTTTTCTTCATAACTTCTAATTTTAGCCAAAGGAGAAGGATTTTACTCAACTGATCCTTTTTTGATCATTTTCAACTGATCTTTTTTGATCATT
>DUGT01000215.1:73986-79898 GCA_013331275.1 Methanosarcina sp.
ATCATTCTCAACTGATCTTTTTTTAATCATATCGCCAAGACTTTAGTAGTACCGTCAATACTTCTGGTTGCAGTATCAAAAATCCCGGCTCCGATTACTTGCAAATTTTCAGCATATTCTTTCAGTTTCTCACATATATGGGTGATATTCTGCGTGAAATCAAACACAACATTGATATTTTTTACCAAAAATTGTTGTAAGATCTCTTTGACTTTTATTTCAGTTAAAGGATTTGTGAAATTCCTTTTTTGAGCATAAGCTTTTAGTTTCTCATCTATATGAGTAACGTTTTGCGTAGAATTAAGCCTATCATCGATGTTTTCTTCTACAGACCGTTTTAAGGCCTCTTTGACTCCTATTTTATTTAAAGGGTTTGAGGAGTTTTCTGTTCCTTTAGAAGAATTACTATCAGAGGAGACTACTTCAGAAGAACTATCACCAGAAGACATTCCTTTAGAGGAGTTACTTTCAGAAGAAACTCTTTCAGAAGAACTGTCTTCTAAAGTCGAGAGCTTAATATAAACAGGGATTATAATTCCTGCCCCAACAATTCTTCCTGGTACGGTACATGGGATATTTATTTTACATTTAACGTCTGTTTCTGCGGAATCAGGAACTTTGAGCGTGACTTTAACTTCTTTAACCTCTCCTGCTTTCAGATCAAAAGAAGATGGAGAAAAAGTAAACCAGTTTTGATAAGCACTTTCATTAACAAAAACGTTATATTTTGCGGTTTCATTTCCTGTATTTATCACGTATAGTGGTTGCTCTGAAGACGTTCCAGGAGCAAGTTTAAAACTCATATTTCCTGGGCTCACTCCAACACCCATTCCGTATACTGAAGCTGCTTGCAGTGAGATTATAAGAGGAACAATTAATATCAGAATTTTTATTTTCATTTACAAACCTCATAATTTCCCAGTACAAATTTATGCGTAATTCAAGTACTATTTTTTATTGTGGGTCTCATTTCATTTTTGTGCTTAGATATGGTTCAGTATTCTGTAATGGATTCAAGAGAATTTTCTGCAAGATTTATGACCTTTGACTTTAAATTATCAAGGTTTTCAAAAATAGCACTATTTTCCCCTGAAAAAATATCCTGTAGAATTAATCTCCCTAACTCGTCATCCTGTCCGGACTTTAAGTTCAGGATCATAGAACCTGTAGAATAAGTAACTGAAACTGCAAGTTCGTCACAGTCACCATCTGTAACTCCGAGAATCGGAATTCCAAACCTGGAAAATATACTTCCTGCAATTTCGGTTGTGTCGTCTCCAATGGTTATTGCAAAATCCGCTCCTTCAATCATTTCGATTGAACGTTCTGCGCAGTGGTCTATAAGAATGACCTTAACTCTATTTTCAGGAACTGTTTCCGTAAAAGAGTTTTTTGTTAAAACAGCAGTTTTTGCTACCAATTCTTTTTCGTCTTTAAAAAATCTTTTTTGTGCTTCGAAATTTTTTCGCGGAGTACCGGTTTTTACCCAGGATCTGGAAAGGTCTATCGGAACCCTTTCTTCATGCTTATGAAGGATGTCAATACCCTGCTCTTTTATAATTCCTCCTTCCATTGAGGTCAGAAAACCATCTTCGGATATGAGCGCGATCTCAGAAGAAGTAGCTTTTCCAATGATGATTCCTTCAACCAGTATGTATGCTCCTGGAAAGGCTGATACTCTTCTCAAAATCCGCCTTCCATGGTTAGTAATTTCGATCGTGTTAGTTGGAAGCGGCGGCTGGGAAATTTTTAAATTAAACAGTTTGGAGAATTCTTCAACGTGAAGTTCGGCAGCTTGATTCCATGGGATGAGTTCGCCATCGGGACAACCTGGTCTTTCGATCTGTATAAGAGGCTTTTCTTCAGCATTTTCTACATGTGAGACTACGATCCTTCCGAAAGTTCGTCCTGTTTTTAGCTCTCTACCATGGTTCAGAAGGAATACAAGGTCATTTGATCTAAATAGAGTCTCAATACAGGCACTTGGACTCAGAAACTGGTTAATTTCAATCAAGTCATCCAGGCCGGCATCAATAACTGCAACTTTTCCCATTGTACCGCATAGGCAGGCGTCGACGAGATTTTCCCTGGAGAGCAGTGTAATAATATTTTTAATAACCTGAGGGGAATCCATAAGCTGGACATTATGAACCACAATTCCAATCTTCATAAATACAAGTCATATATTCAAACTAATTATACTCATCGAAATATTTCTTACTATTAGTTTTACATTTTTTCATAATATTTCGTTAATATTAACTTTTAAATTATTAAAATAAGCTTGAAAATACCTTATGGCTAAGCTTGCACTTAGGATTTGTACTACCTAATGATCTCTTTTTTTGGCTATTTAGAGGTAAATGACATTTTAAATTTCAGATTACTCCTTAATAAGTAGTTGTGAAAAATCAAAAAAGATATATATTCATAATTTATGTTAATTAATCTAAAATAAGTATTATTTAATCCTGTAGTCCATAATATTTTTCTTTAATTAATTTTACGTTATTGTAATTTCGATATTTTGATATGGCTACGGTTTGGTCTTTATCCCTGCCCCATTACAGTAATGAAAATGGAATCAAGGACTGTTGAGCAATGTTTAAAGAAGAATTTTCAATGGCAATAAGGCAGCTGCGTCTTAAAAAACTCCGAAGCCTGCTGATCCTCCTTGGAATCGCAATTGGAGTAGCATCTGTAGTAGCCGTCGTCTCTTTCGGAGAAGGTCTCCGTATCAATGCGGTAGAAGAGATCCAGAAGTCCCGGGATCTGACTCTGATTGATGTTTCTCCGGGTTTAAAGGACGATGGACTCACTCTTATAAGTGAGTCAAAAGTGGAAGAACTAAAAGAATATGGAAAGCTTGTTTGTCCCTATGTAAAGGATGCCTATGTTAGTCCTTCGGGGAGCTATTTTGACTTATTTGGTGTTCAGGAAGATTACAGCACTGCAAATGAGCTTGAGCTTGCCGGAGGGGGCTGGTTCGATAGTGGACAGAACCAGATTGTGTTTGGAAGTGATCTATGGGGAAAACTGGAAAAATTGGACGGAGCCAAAATAGGGACACCGATAACAGCTAAGCTTCGCCTTTATGGAAGTGACGGAAGACCAGTCGATAAGGAAGTAAGTTTTACTCCAGTGGGTTATCTAAAGCCAACCGGAAACGAAATCGACAATGAAGCTTTTATGAGGCTTGAACCTGCAAAGGAACTCAGCAAAAAGGATTATTATGACGGGGCTCTGGTTAAAGTGGAAAGTTCCTCTCTTGTTAGCGATACAAGAAGACAGATCGAAAAACTCGGACTTACTACTTCAAGTGCCCAGGACGAAATCGATTCCGTTAACCGGATAATGAATGGGGTGACTCTTGTCCTTGTCTTTTTTTCAAGTATTACCCTGCTTGTAGGTGGACTAATGGTGATCAACACTATGGTTGTCTCGGTCTACGAACGAACCAGGGAGATAGGGATCTCAAAAGCTCTTGGAGCTTCGGAATCTGACATCCTGCGAATGTTTTTAGCCGAATGTCTGTTTATCGGAACGCTTGGAGGGATTTTTGGAGATCTTTTTGGTGTTCTTCTCTCAACGCTCATAGATAGAGTGGGGAGGCCACTGTTGATATCACGACTCGGAATAGAAAATATTGGCCACCTGACTGCCTTAAACTCCGAGATTCTTGTAGCCGGTTTTGTAATCTCCTTATTTGTGTCCGTGCTTTCAGGGATTTATCCTGCCTGGAGGGCCGCAAAAATGGACCCTATCAAGGCTCTGAGGCATCTTTGAATGGATACTTAACTTGTTCTGGAGATGATTTGTTTGGACACTGGGAAGAAAATCTTCATAGTAGGGCTGCTCGGAACTGTACTTTTGCTTCTTTTTTTCTTCTCTGGAAATAGAGGTTGGCAGGGAGACGGTATTCCTCCGTATACGATTGCAGAAGGAGTTGTCAGAGGAGAAGTCTATGTTGACGGAGGGCACGGCTATACTGGAGAAAACCCTTATCTGCAGTACTTCAAACTGCCTTCCGGGGACATCAAATATGCTAGACTTTACGTACCTGTCTGGAATTCTAAAAGTGGGAACAGTATCCGTGTAACAGTCAACGGAAAGGATCTTACAATAAGGCAGGAGCCGGATTATGTTTCGGCCTGGGGAGTCGGACTCTATTGTATAGAAACTAACAATT
The DNA here is from genome assembly GCA_013331275.1 of Methanosarcina sp. Lineage (GTDB taxonomy): Archaea > Halobacteriota > Methanosarcinia > Methanosarcinales > Methanosarcinaceae > Methanosarcina > Methanosarcina sp11020u. Next base: position 78,176 of record DUGT01000215.1, read on the forward strand.
CTCTTCATTCCGGAATGAATGAGGTTTCGATCTCGCCTGAAATTCCGGGAGGTGGACCTTATGGCACTACCCTGGTAGCTGTTTGTGAGAACAGGTCCATGTCTCCGGTCAAGTTCTGGATCAACGAGGGTAACTATGCTCTTACGTATACAAATAATAAAGATAATGTAACGAGTACCTTTGAAGGCGCATCCCCTGGGAAAAACTCAACCCTCTATACAATGGTTGTGGCAGGTACTGAAGGAGAAAAAGATGAACTGTATTTCGATTCTACGAATATTGGAAGCGATATTTTCAGGTCTGCTCAGGGAAAGTACTTTGACCTTTTTTCAACTTCAGTCTCACCGCAGAGTACGGAATGTTCTCTTTGCTTTGAGAGGGGAGATGAAGGCTATTTGCATCCCTGTGTTGCAGTCCTTGTTTCCGAATCGGGATCAAACGATGAGCATCTAAAATTGCATGAGCAAAAAGATGCAGAAGGTGAACAGGTGCCTCTTCCAGTAATAATTGTCTGTCTTCTGGCTTGCCTTGCTATTGCCATAAGGTTTAGGAAGAGATAAGGTTGTACATTTCTGATGAAATGAGGTAATACATGAAATACGGACCGATTCTCGTAGCAGTGCTTGCACTGATCCTGTCTGTTTATTTTGCTCCTGGAGTTATTATATCAGGAGCAGTTTCCAGCTCATCGACCTCCCCCTTTGGATGTAGTCTGGAGGTCCCAATGGACAAGAATCAAGCTTCCAATGTCCTTGTAGCGGGACAAACATGGGAGAGGGCCAGAGTAAATATTCAGAATCTCGAAAGTGAACCCTTACATAATGTAACCGTATTAATTGAAGTTCCACAAGATCTGGAAATCAAAGCCTCTTCCCAGCTATATTCCATAACAAAGGAAGGACAGAACCTCAAGGCTGAGATCGGAGATCTGTCTCCAGGACAAGGCGCAGGTCTCTTTCTTGATGTAAAGCCACCTGCCTCTATTAAGTTTAAAAAAGAGGTCCCTTTAAAAATTCATATGGTCTGCCCTGGTGGTGAGCAGCAAAGTGAACAAACTATAAGTATTGTACCACCACCTTCCTGGCTGACTTATTTTACTATTCTGGCAAGTCTCCTGCTCTTTGCTGGCATTCTGGTGGCTGTAAAACATTTTGGAGTTCTTGAACTCTTTTCTACTGTTGACCTTATAACAATAGCACTTCTTGCAGCCATTATTGCCGTAGTTTTTCGGTACATAAGTAAACTCATCAATCTGGGCTGGTTTGACGGGCTGGTTATTGCAATTCCCACAGTCATCCTGATGGTAGTAGCTCTGCAGTTGGTCCGGAAGCCCGGAACTGCAACTTTACTTTTTGCCTGTGTCCTGCTAATAAGTGTTGTTGTTTGGGGTTCCCAGATAATGTGGCTGGGCTTTTACCTGGCCGAGGGAGTTGTGGTTGACCTCCTGGTTTTCTTATTCGGGATGGACTACGCAGACAGGCGACTGACAGCTGCGGTTTACGGCATATCAAGAGGTATGGTTTCAACCCTTGTGTTCTATATGCTCTATGCCCCGGTTGAGTGGAAAATCTCATATGCACCCTGGTATATAGGAGTCCAACTTGCACTTGCATGTGCGGGAGGGTTAATAGGAGGGCTGCTTGGTTACGATACAGCTGTAAAAATGAGCGGAGCAAGGCTTTAAAAAATATGCAGATTTTGTAAATAGTAAAGCAAGTAAATA
>DUGT01000215.1:80105-82793 GCA_013331275.1 Methanosarcina sp.
GCAAGTAAATAGTAAGCAAGTAAGTAGTAAGTATATAAATAGCAAATTTTTACTTTTTATCTGTATTTAAATGTAAGCCCATCTACCGTTCTAGAAAAGCCTGATAAAATTTAATTGGGGAAAAGGACCAGAAGTTTTTTGGCCCGACCCTTCACCCTAATATTCCGCACATATTTATCTTAGAGTTTGGCTTCTTACTACCGTTTTTGTGAGATGAGTTTTCGAACCGGTACAATATTGGGAAACGGTTTTATTTTGTGGACTTGCGGAATACACGCTACACCTAAAACTCTTCACCTGACCATGCTTACAGGTGAAGAATCGTTAGGAGTTGTATGTTTAAGTAACTAATTTAGGAGGCGTTTCTGTTTTTAGTGTCTTTTGGATAGACACATATAGGTATGACAAGCTTATATTTAACATTTTCCTTCGTTATAATAACACCTGATGTTATTATAATAAAAAATTATGTTATTTATAAGGGGGAAAATTCCAGAAGAGTGCCCAGACAAAAATCATAACGATTCTTACCTCTGAATTGCGCGCTCACTTTCTATATAATACTTTCCATCTCTTTTATAGAATTTGATATATTCATATTAAAATTCATATTGTCAATAATCTGTGGATTCACTATCGGAAGGCCGTAAGATAATTTCATGGATTTATATTTAGAACTCATAGGTTTATAATTGGACATCATACTTTTCTATAGACCTGATACTTTTGAACTTAATCGAAAACAGTCACCAATTGATTAATTTATAGCAAGATCGAGTCTAAAAATTTCATTATATATTACATTTATTCTTATTATTCACATCAAGTAGGACTAATCTGGACATAAGTAACACAAATAGAAAAGATTTAAATAAGTGATGTCATTAAAAAATATACTGCCGAAAAATAGTTGATAGGCAAGAAAGAGTAAACAGCTCAGGAAAGCGAAACTTACTGACTTGCTGCTTGCTGACTTATTGATTTGCCTTAAGACCCCTCTAAACCAAAAATATGCCACTTCGCATTCGAGAAACCAAGGATGTGAAGATGTTCCGGCTATCAATCACCTGGATAAGGTGATTCGGATTATGTATAAGAAGAATCTGAAAAGATGAAAGAATATACATTCAGATTCTTCATAGTCCTTTCTTAATGCTCTGTGCACGGTTACTGCACAGTATCGTTCGACGAATTCCCAAAAAAACGTCGAAGATGACTGGAAAAGGATAGAAGAGAATCTATTCTCAGATTTCTATTGTATTATTTCAGGCTATCTATATAAACTTACTGGATAGTGTCGCTCCACGGACCCTTCACAAAATCGTCTGGGAATGGAATAGTACACTGGACATTTATCATGATGCGGAAAAAATCAATATAAAACCAGTTTTGAGTAGATTTTAAGGAGTAGTTTTATGAGAAAATCAAGAATGAAAGATTAAATGGGTCTATTTTTAGGACTCTGAATCTTAATACTTTGCATGCTCTGCGCACCTGCGCTTGCAGCGTATAACTACAATGGTTCATCCCTTACAACCGTCGAAAGTGGAACCGTAAAAGGCGATGTATACATATGCTCTGGTGATAAAGCTGGATTTAATAACAACGCTCTTCCGACTTCATATTATGTAAATAATAGCCTCGTCACCAACTTCACAAATGTTCCAAACAAAGATAATATCAAGTGGGCTGAGTTGAAGGTTGGAGTAGCAGGAGCAAATACCAGCCGTTCAGGTTGGGTAAATGTCGATTTAAGCCCCAATGGTGGTAGTCCAGTCTCACTTGGAACCAAATACCTATGTTGTCCTCCTCTTACTGGTTGTAGTGATGGTGTAGATGCCAGTGGAACTGGAGTATATTTGGTCAAATACGATTGTACAGCCCAACTTCAAAATGAAAGCATAAATAATGGAGCTATTACAGCAACTGTCAACACTTGGCCGAACTCTACTGCATCTTCTCTACCTTTTGACGGCCGTATATACGGAGCTGTTCTTATTGTCGTCTATAAAGGCGGAGACTGCTATGCACAGTACTGGATAAACCAGGGTAACATGAACTTACACAAGAATGCAACTGTTTGGGTTAATGGATCCTCCCAGCCTTTCAATGATCCTTACTGCCGGACAGGACAGTGCACTTGCTTACAACAAGCAGGGCAGCAGCTATTACAAGATTCCACTTGCCCTCATGAGCGTCAGGTATACGTCAGCTTCACCTGAATTGCCAACTGCAGATTTCAAAGCGGATATGACAAGCGGTACTGCTCCTCTCACTGTCAACTTTAAGGATCTGTCAACTGGTACTGTTTCTTCCTATGCATGGGATTTCAATAATGATGGTAATGTAGACAGCACGGAACAGAGTCCTTCGTATACCTACAGTACGGCAGGCACGTACACTGTCAACCTCACAGTAACCGGACCTGGTGGAAGCGATTCTGAAGTAAAGACAGGGTACGTTAAAGCCACTGTTTCATCTCCAGGAAAGCCAGTAGCTGCTTTTTCAGCCTCTCCTGCTTCAGGAAAACCGCCATTAACGGTTACCTTTACTGACACAAGTACAGGAACACCTACCAAATGGAAGTGGAATTTTGGAGACGGGACAAGTTCAACCCAGCAAAATCCAAAGCATAAGTATTCTAAAGCCGGAAATTATGCAGTTGTACTTACAGTTACCAATGCTAAA
>DUGT01000055.1 GCA_013331275.1 Methanosarcina sp.
TAGATTTATATCCTGTCAGTCAGCTTTCTGTCAGTTTAACTTTTGTTGAGTTTTGATAACTAATTATTGTTCTGCTCTACTAGTCAAACTTTACCTGGTTTCGTCAATCAAACATTTGTTTTACTGAGTAATTCACAAAAGTTAAGTCAATTGCATGGAATAACAGGATACTTTAAATATAGAACAGCGACCACATTAAGTATAAAGGAATTATTTTTCAACAATGGTTTTTACCAAAAATCAAAATGCAGGTTTCATAGGTTCACCTGCTCTCTGTACCCGAACTTAATGCTGTAATCGAGATAATAGACAACTTCTGGTTCAATTTTTATCATGATACTATCCGGGTCTGGGGGCATGTCTGCCGCAACCGGAAATTTGGCTACCAGTATTTCCCCAATTTCTCGTAATTCATTTCCATCAGTAACTATTGATGCCTTGCCTTCAATCTGAAGGGCTTGCATCTCAAACCAGTCTGGATCGTCCTCGTCAACCGTATATGCTACATACGGGTTCTGCATAATATTCTGGACTTTCCGAGTATTTTTATTAGTTGCCATATATACAACAGCGCCTTCGGATACATATGCCATTGTATGGGCCATTGGTCTGCCCTGCGGGCTTACGGTTGCAAGGTTCAGATAGTAATGATTTGAAAGGTACTCGTAAACCTTATCTTTAAGCTCTTCTGCCATAGTCCCCACCTAAACATTTATAGCTCTAAGCTAAAACCCCGTTTTATTGGATTTATCCTAGTGTCAAGTCAATTATCAAGGGTTTAATGATCCCTAATAACTGCACTCGATTTTATACGACATTTTGTGTTTGACTCGACACTAGTCTGCCAGGATAATGTAAATTCTCTACAGGCTTTCTATCCTATGATATAATTTCCAATTTTTATACAATTTTTAATTTTGTAATAAATTTTAGCTATGTAATAAGTTAAGTCCTGCAACAACTTATAGTTTTATAATACAAAAGGAAAAATGCGTTTATACTATCTTTCCCCATACAGTTTAGAGGGACAAAATTTATAAATTTTACCTATATCTGCAATCAATAGGACATGAATATTATAGGTTTATGATTTTTTTCCATAATATGTTAAAAAAATAGTGTAAATTGACTGAAATAAGTAATTAAGGACCTAGTAAATTAAAACATGATAAAATAAAGTTAAAAAATCGCCAAAATAAATTAGAAAAATGAGTGGAAAGAGTTAAAGAGGATTGAAAGAGCAAAAAAACTTATTTATGACTTCTCTTCTTTTTACATTCTATTAGTTTTTCTTCAAGACGGATACGAGAAATAAAGACTCCGAATTGTGTTGCAATAGTTTCGATGACAGTGCGCACGCTATCTGGAATCTCGAACTCAAGGCTAGAAGCAAGGTAAAAAGCTGCAATAACATTTTTTCCGGATTTTACGGGGATTATTGCGGTAGCCCTGAGATTTTCATGCCTGAGTGCGTCATCTCTTGAAGTGAGAAGCAAGTCTATATGTTGTTTATAAACCGGCTGCCCTATCATAACAAGTTTAGTATTTGGGGAATTCACACCGTAATGGGAAGCATGCTCAACAAAATTAGTGGAAAAGCCACTGTGAATGGCAAGCGTCATATCCCCTGTTTCTTCATCTATGAGATAAATACCTCCGACATTGATTTCATCTATTTGCAGGCAGGAATCTAGTAGTTTCTCAAGAGTTTCGTTCAGGGAACCAGAAGTGCTAAGTGCAATGCCAAGGTCTCTCTGGATATAGAGCAGTTTTTCTTTCCTCTTCCGCTCAGTAATATCCAGGACTATTCCTTTAAGGTACTTTACCATTCCATTTTCATCGGCTTCAATGAAAGTTCTTTCTTCAACCCAGCGTATTTCGCCTGACTTAGTCAGGATGCGGTACTCCTGAGAAAAATCCACATAATCTTCTTCTATCCTTCTCAAAAGTTCTCTTTCCACTCTCTCCAGGTCGTCAGGATGCACAATATTACCATACATTACTTTTCCTGATGTAAACTCTTCTACGGTATACCCGAATTTTTTTATATTTTCTGAGACAAACTCGGCAGGCCAATATTTTTCCGGCCTCCAGAGAAAAACCGTGACAGGAACTTTATTTATTACTGAGATCAGCTCCTTTGCCATCTCAAGAGCGTTACATAACGCTACCTCATTCAGGTATTTACAGGCTTTCTGCCTGCCGTTCCCATTTTTAGCCGAGTTTGAAAACACTCTAGACATTTCATTCTCCGTATATTAAAATCTCTTACAGGAAGCTTTGAATACATTTCAGATATTTACATTTTTTGCTTCGCAACCATAGAAGTACGCAATAAATTAAAAAGATTGTGATTCGAGATTCCAGATGTATCAGAATGCAGAGACTTGAAAGTCAGAATCTGTAAAAAGATTCTACAAAAAAGAGCAAACAAATATAAAATCACTTAAGAGAAAAATATATATACAGTATCGAGCTCATAGCCATTATGGTCAATAACAATTCAATTTTTTGACCTGTTTCCTTATTTCACTTTTTTAAAGATTCTTGACTCTCTGTATCTCAGGTATAAATCCCTTTTCAAAATGAATTTTCAAGGTCAATTTGATATATAACCGATGATATATTTTTGGTATAACTCTACAAAATATAAAAAGAGGCGGGTTTGAGAATATGGATGGCCTTCAGGGAGTATTGAAAGGACAGAAGATTGCTTACTTTTCTATGGAAATAGGGCTTAGCAGTGAAATTCCGACTTATGCTGGAGGGTTAGGTGTACTTGCAGGGGACACTATTCGTTCGGCAGCTGACCTGAATATTCCGCTGGTAGCAGTAACACTAGTAAGCAATAAAGGTTATTTCAGGCAAATTCTTGACTCTTCCGGAAACCAAATCGAACACACCGAAGAGTGGAATCCTGCACAGTTTATGACACTTCTTCCAGAAGAGGCAAGCGTAAGAATCCAAAATAGAGATGTTAAAATCAAGGCCTGGCTATACAATTATAAAAGCCTTACAGGAGGCTGTGTACCTATTATTTTCCTTGATACCGATGTTGAGGGAAATGACTATGAGGATCGCAGAATCACGGATTTTCTCTATGGGGGAGACCAGCGCTACAGGCTCAAGCAGGAAATAGTACTTGGGATAGGGGGGGTAAGAATGCTTGATGCATTGGGCTTCAAGCTTAGGAAGTACCACATGAACGAAGGTCACTCAAGCCTGCTCGGCCTGGAACTCCTGAGATGTAACGGCATTGACCCTGTGAAAGTCAAAGAGCTATGTATTTTTACAACACATACCCCTGTTGAAGCAGGGCATGATAAGTTTGATTACGGGCTTGTAGAAGAACTCATCCAGGACAAAAACTGTGTGGATGTCCTCAGAAGATTCGGAGGAACCGATCGCTTTAATACAAGCCTTTTTGCCCTTAA
>DUGT01000082.1:0-1626 GCA_013331275.1 Methanosarcina sp.
TCCAAATGTTACTGGAGTTTTCGCTCAAGCCTTTTTTGAAAAGGCTTGCGATCACGCCTATAGGGTTTGGGGATAAGTTTTTTCAAATCCAAACGTTTCTCGGGTTTTCGATAAAACCTTTTCTCAAAAGGTTTTCGGTCAAGCAGTTTTTTTAAAAGGCTTGCGGGAAAGCAGTTTAAAAAGTTATTATTAGAAAACTTGTCAGACAATCTTTTTATTATCTGACAGCTTTTTGATATCCAGATACCATGACTTTTAGAGCTTTTATTGACCAGTTAAAAGAAAATGGAAAACTGGTAGAGGTTTTCCAATCTGTGTCTCCAAGGTTTGAGGCTTCAAGAATTGCAAAAGCCGCAAAAGCCCCGGTTTTATTCCATAATATTTCGGGTTCAAAAGTTATAATGAACCTGCTTGGATCAAGAAACGAACTGGCCTCCATGCTTGGAGTTCCTAAAGAAGAAATCATAAGGAGGCTTTCTGAAGTTTCTCCTGAAGGCGAAGTACGGCTGGTGTCAGAATCTCCAACCCTTGAGGTCATAGAAGATCAGGTTGACCTGACGAAACTTCCTATCCTCACGCATTTTGAAAAAGACGGAGCTCCTTATATAACGGCAGGAATTGTTGTTTCCGAGTACGGAGGCACAATTAATGCTTCAATTCATCGGCTTATGCTCGCAGGAAAAGATAAACTTGCAGTTCGCCTGGTTCCTCCAAGGCATACTTATCTGCTTCACAAAAAAGCCGCTGAAAAAGGCGAACCTTTGCCTGTTGCAATCGTGCTTGGCTGCGACCCTACGATTATTTATGCGACTTCCACACGGGTTCCTGTAGGAAAAGAATTCGAATACGCAGCTGCTCTGCGAGGAGCTCCTGTTGAGCTGTTTGAGTGCGCAAACGGGGTAAAAGTTCCTCATGCCGAGATTGTGCTTGAAGGTTATATCGATCCCGTAGAGAGGGTTGATGAAGGGCCTTTTGTAGACATCACCGGAACATACGATGTTATAAGAAAGGAACCTGTTATTCATATTACTCGAGTTATCCATAGAAAAGACCCGATTTATCACGGAATTCTGCCAGCCGGTCCTGAGCACCTCCTGATGATGGGGGTACCTTACGAGCCAAGAATTTACAGGGCTGTCGGTGAGGTCACGACGGTGAAAAACGTAGTATTGACAGAAGGAGGATGCTGTTATCTCCATGCAGTTGTTCAGATTGAAAAACAGACTGAAGGAGATGGAAAAAACGCTATTATGGCAGCCTTTGCAGCGCATACTAGCCTTAAGCATGTAGTGATTGTGGACGAAGATATAAATATTTTTGATCCAAATGATGTCGAGTTTGCAATTGCCACGAGGGTGAAAGGAGATGTGGATATTCTTATTATCCCCAATGTCCGAGGTAGTTCCCTTGACCCGCGAGGAGCTCCTGATGGAACGACAACAAAAGTGGGAATTGATGCTACAAAAGTGCTTATAGAAAAGGAAAATTTTGAAAGAGCAGTAATTCCGGAAGAGTAAACAAAATTATTTTAAGCATCTGGCAATTACCGAGTGAATTTCAATGTATCTTACAAAAGAAGAAGAGCAAATCCTGAACGGAGAATCCGGGGAGACTCTAAGGCAGGCT
>DUGT01000082.1:1818-1964 GCA_013331275.1 Methanosarcina sp.
GGCGATGCAGGCCTTGAATGGATCTCAGACCTGCAGGGCAAGGTTAAGGTCCCTTCGATTCTGAACCCGGCCGGAATGGATCTGCAAGACTGGAAAAGGTTCAGGATTTCACCCGAGTTTGCAGAAAAGCAGAAATTGATTGTTCA
>DUGT01000082.1:2337-15332 GCA_013331275.1 Methanosarcina sp.
AGCTGGCAAACTTGCAGGAAGCAAGGTGCCTATTTTTCATCTAAGGTGTACTCCGGATGCGGATGAGTTAAAAGCGCTAGGAGCTGCAATGGCAGCGTCAGGAGCAGTTGCCCTTTACCACGTTAAAGGAGTCACGCCTGAAATTTGCAGGATGGATTTTGAAGAGCCGACGGAAAAAATAACTATTGAGAAAAGTCAGCTCGACGAGGTTTACGAAGGCCTGAGAAAAGCTTGCAAAGAGCCAGAACTGATAACCATAGGATGCCCTCACTGCTCGGCAGCAGAGCTTGAAAAGGCAGCCGAACTCCTGAGAGGAAAAACGGTTTTAAAAGAGTTCTGGATCTTTACCTCAAGAAAACTTGCAAAGCTCCATCCTGAGTACATCAAGACTATAGAAAAAAGTGGAGCTAAGGTTGTCTGCGATACCTGCATGGTAGTTTCTCCTGCTACTAACAGCTATTCCTGTGTCATGGTGAACTCAGGAAAAGCGCTTGCTTACGTACCAGGGATGTGTGGAGCTGAAGCAGTATACGGAAGTATGGAAACATGTGTTGAGGAAGCAATCGGTGAGACAACAAAGAAGGTTGCAAAGAAGGCAGGTGGTTCTAATTAAACTTAAAGGCAGGACGATTTCCAGAGGATGTGCAAGAGGAGAAGTACTTCTCTCCATAGATCCCATCTCTTTCCTTGGCAGTGTAGACCCGAAAACAGGGGTTATAATTGAAGAAAACCACGCCCTTGAAGGAAAATCGATCCAGGGTAAAGTTCTTGTTTTTCCCCACGGCAAAGGCTCTACAGTCGGCTCGTATGTTATGTATCAACTCAAGAAAAACGGAGTCGCTCCTTCAGCGATAATAAATCTGGAAACAGAACCCATAGTTGCAGTTGGAGCCATTATTTCCGAAATCCCACTTGTTGATATGCTTGAGAGAAATCCTTACGAAGTATTAAATAATGGAGACTTTGTTGTGGTTAACGGAAGTAAAGGATATATTGAACTTATCAAACAGGAAACAAATAAAACTGAATGTGATTAAAATTGAAGAAATAATCAGCAAACGAAAAATGATAATTTAAGTTCTGAAGTGAACTGATAAAGCTGAAAATTGATAAATCTAAAAAACAAATCTTAAGCTGGGATATAGGAACTCCAAAATGAATCAGGAAAACCATAAAAAAGGCAAAGGAAAATTCAATGCCGAAGAAACGGTCTCACGTTTATATCCTTATATAGTCAGGGTATTCGACGTTTATGAGGTCCAGAATTCCGGAGAAGCGCTTTACTTTTATGGAACTCCTCGAACCAGTAATGAAAATATTACGGGAGAACTCTGGGAGCCTTTACAGCAGTTTGGTTTTAGCTGTACTCTAAAGTACGAGCTTGGAGAATACGTACTGCTGGTTTTTCCTGAAAAGAAGACAAAGGAAAAGACCTGGATAAACCTTGTCCTTTTCATAGCAACCTTTTTTACAACTATGGTTTGCGGAGCCTGGATGTCAGGAGCAGACCTCGAAAGCGAGCCCTTCCAGCTTTTCCGAGGTTTACCGTTTACCCTTGCGATAATGACAGTTCTTGGTTCCCATGAGATGGCCCACTATGTAATGGCCAGATACCATGGAATGAAGGCATCTCTTCCGTATTTCATCCCTTTCCCGACTTTTATTGGCACAATGGGAGCGTTAATTCGCTATAGAGGGCCTGTGCCAAGCCGAAAAGCGCTTTTTGACGTGGGAGTTGCAGGGCCACTGGTAGGGCTGTTTATGTCAGTTGCGGTTACAGTAATAGGACTTAACCTTGAGTCGCCTGCAGTAAGCCCCCTGTCGGATTCTATGATGCTTGGTCTTGGCCTACCTCCTCTTTTCGTATTTATCCAGAACCTTGTCGGAGCTACAGGAGAAAACCTTCATCCTGTAGCCTTTGCAGGTTGGGTAGGAATGTTTGTAACTCTGCTCAACCTTCTCCCTGCTGGACAACTTGACGGTGGGCACATCCTCAGGGCTATGCTGGGTAAGAAAGCGGAAAAGATTTCATTTATGATGCCTCGTGTCCTGTTTCTGATAGGACTTTATGTAATTTACTGGATGAAGGAAGACGGATTCATATGGATATCCTGGGCCCTTTTCCTCTGGATTTTTGCTGCGGTAGGGCATCCGTCTCCTCTGCACGATAAAGTCGAACTGGACAAAAAACGCATCCTATTAGGGATTATTACCTTTATTCTGGGCTTACTCTGCTTTACTTTAATACCTTTTAAACCGATTCCCTGAAAAGCCTGGATTTCTAAAAAACGGAGGAAAAAATATGGACGTGCACTTCCGGTATAGTAAGAAAAACTCTTACAGCTTTGCAGTCCTTTCGCCTTTACTGCCGGAAGCCGGTTTTGTAGACAGGCCTGTGGACGGAATCATGATCTACAGTTTTACAACGCGCCAGGCAGCAAAGGTATTTATGGAAGTGAAAAATGCAGGTACTGATTCTGTTTTTATTGCTGGAGGACCTCACCCATCCGGTGCTCCAGAAGAGACACTTGAATACTTTGACTATGTCGTGATAGGGGAAGGAGAGGAAACCCTTCCGGAACTTGTGAAAGCGGTCCAGGAAAAGGATGATCCAGAAAAAGTGCCTGGCATTGCATATAGGGAAGCAGAAACGTGTAAGGTTGTTATGACTCAGAAAAGGCCTTATGCAAACCTTGATTCCTATCCCTGCTTTAATCCTCATAAACTCCGGGCCCCTATTGAAATTAGCAGGGGATGCCCCTGGGGCTGCAAGTACTGTCAGACTCCCAGGCTTTTCGGAAGAGAAGTAAGGCATAGAAGCATAGATTCGATTGTGAAAAACGCAGGGTACTATAATGATCTTCGCTTTATAGCCTCTAATGCCTTTGGTTACGGAAGTGACGGAATTCACCCAAGGTTTGACAAAGTAGAAAAATTGCTTTCTGCACTTTATAAATTACCTGATAAGAAAATCTTCTTCGGGACTTTTCCTTCGGAAGTGCGTCCTGAGTTCGTAACCGATGAATCGGTTGAACTCGTGAGAAAGTACTGCGCAAACGATAGCCTTAGTGTTGGAGTTCAATCAGGCAGTGACCGAATTCTAAAGGAGATCCAGAGAGGGCATACTGTCTCCGACAGTATTTCCGCAGTAGAGTGCTGTCTGGAGCATGGAATTGTTCCGGCGGTTGATTTCATCTTCGGTCTCCCCACCGAAACCGAAGAAGACCAGGAAAAAAGCCTTAACCTTGTTCGCTGGATTTGCAAGAAAGGAGGCACTGTAAGGGCCCATTACCTAACTCCCCTGCCCGGAACTCCATATGTGTCGGCTGTTCCTTCAGAAGTAAGTGATCAGGTAAGGCGAGAGCTTGGAAAGCTTGCCCTTGGGGGCAAACTTACAGGATACTGGGAAAAACATCGAAAATTTGAAAAAAATCCAAGTTAAGAAATCAGGTTAAAAGCCGGTATGAAATTTCAGTACCGACTTAAACCAAATCTCATTGTTCTTGATTCAGTAAATCCCCTAGGCATTTGAGCACAATTTATTTTTATTCATATGTAGTTATATATTTATACATTTGTTTTTATATTATTATTTATTATATTTATTAGGTATTTACTTTTAAATTTACGCACATATTATCTACTTTTACTTTGTTACTATTTTTTCCTATCAACTCCATGACCTGAATTCGAGTTTTAATTCATAGTTTTCATTTCGACTAAATCATAACTTTATAAATTTAGTTGTTGGTCCTGAGCTTTCGATTGATCTTGTGCTACCGGCTGTTCCTTTAATCAAACAATATTTGAGTTTTTACTATATTCTCAATGTAGAACGTATACTTTGAGCTTAGGAGGCTCATATACTAACATATTTTTTCAAGGAGAACCTTTCATTTATATTCCCATATGTAATAAAGTAATTGGTCTATTTATAATTTGTTGCTACTAATTTAAGATTAAAGTATACTAATCAAGTAAAAGTAAGTCAAGTTCTGTAATCTGCTTTAAAAATTGTTTGCCTGCAAGCCTTTTCAAAAAACTGCTTGACCGCAAGCCTTTTCAAAAAAGGCTTGAGCGAAAACGCTGCTAAATCTAAAATAACACGACGGCATGATCGCAACCCTTTTGAAAAAAGGCTTGACCGAAAACCCCTGACGACGTTTAGATTGAAAAAACTTATCCCCTAACCCTATAGGCGTGATAAACCGGCGCAACGGTTTCGGGTCAACGGTTTCGGGTCAACGGTTGAGCGAAAACATTTTTAAAAAAAGCTTGACAAAAGATAAAAGGATAATCTTAAAGGATAATTTTAGCATTCATCAAGCATAAAAGCTCTGGGCCTTATGATCTTTTTCTTCTCGTACTGATCAAAGCAGTGAGCTATCCAGCCTGAAACCCTACCGATCGCAAAGATCGACGTTGCAAGTTGAGGGGAAATATCCATATATTTGTAAATAACCCCTGAATAAAAATCAACATTAGGATAGATTGGCTTTCCTTTCTTTTCTACAAGTTCACGGATAACAGTATTTTCTACTACTTCGGCAGTGTTGTACCAGTGCATATCCCCTTTTGCTTCTGCAAGTTGTTTAGCAAGCTGCTTGAATATCGTGCCTCTAGGATCGTAAGTTTTGTAAACTCTGTGTCCAAAGCCCATAACTTTTTCTTTTTTACTTAGTTTATCGAGGACGTAATTTTCTGCATTTTCTGGGCAAGCAATTTCTTCGATCATAGTCACGACTTCTGCCCTTGCCCCTCCGTGCAGAGGACCTTTAAGGGTGCAGAGTCCGGAAACAACAGCAGAATAGAGATCCGAAAGAGTAGAGGCGGTAACTCTTGAAGAAAAAGTAGAGGCATTTAATTCGTGTTCGGCACTGAGAATGAAGTCTTTCTCCATGACCTCAGCCTCCAGCTGAGTTGGTTTATTTCCTCTTAACATATAAAGGAAGTTAGCTCCATGGGATAGGGATGGATCAGGAGGTACAGGTTGTTTCCCGTTTGCGATTCTAAAATATGCAGCCACTATGGTTGGTATCTTGGCAATTAACCTTATAGCTTTTCTCATATTTCCTTCGGGAGAACTGTCGTTAATATCCGGATCGAACTGTGATATAAAAGAAACGGTTGTACGCAGTGCTTCTATAGAGTCAACATTGAAATTGCACATACGGATAACGTCTATCACCTCCCTGTTAACTTCACGCTCCCCATGCAGGCAGGCTGCATACTCGGCAAGTTCCTGATCTCCGGGAAGCTCTCCCTGGATAAGCAGATAGGAAACGGCATCATAGGGAAGCTCAACCAGCTGGTTAATGTCTATCTCCCTGTATTTCAGAATGCCCTCTAACCCATCTATGAAACAGATATTTTTACTCATTTTATACCTCACAGTTATGCCAAGAGGATTTTCAAAAAACTTTAAAGTTTGGGGAATCCTCTGCTTATATGTGGAAAATTCAACGCGAAAGGTCTTATAAGACCCAAAAATAGGGGTGACAATGCATTCCTATTATCGTCGAATAAGTATATTAAATTTGTTGAAATTATATCTTGAGAGCTTTATAATTATTTTTTTGATATTAAGGATGATGCGGCCTTAAACCTCTCGGTTATATTAAAAATGAAATGTGTTCTTTTCAGAAGAAAGTTTTCCTCAAAAAGCTTGCTAGAATTGAAACGACTTATTATAACTCTCTTTCCGATAAGGAAAAAGAAAAGGTTTCAAAAAACAGAAAGTTTCATGTAAAGTTTTTGAAACCCTTTCAAAAAAGTTCTTCATCTAATTCAAGAACTAGTAACCTGTTATTTTTTCTTCACCGAATCTCGCAGAAACTTATGCAAAATTCCA
Source organism: Methanosarcina sp. (assembly GCA_013331275.1). Classification (GTDB taxonomy): domain Archaea; phylum Halobacteriota; class Methanosarcinia; order Methanosarcinales; family Methanosarcinaceae; genus Methanosarcina; species Methanosarcina sp11020u. Next base: position 8,189 of record DUGT01000082.1, read on the forward strand.
CCGTTCATGTAATATTCGATTTCTACAGCCGAGTCCAGCCTCAAGGTTACCTGGAACTGAACTTCGTCGCCATTTTCGTCCTTTGCCCTTACTGTAAGTTCTCCATGAGGCTCCATGTATTCAATACCCAGAATATCATAGCTTTCCTTTCCTGTTAGACCCAGAGTGTCGGCATTCTCGCCTTCTTTGAACTGCAATGGAAGAACTCCCATCCCTACAAGGTTGCTTCTGTGAATACGCTCAAAAGACTCGGCAATGACTGCTTTAACTCCGAGCAGGAACGTACCTTTGGCTGCCCAGTCCCTGGAACTGCCTGTCCCATATTCCCTTCCTGCAATAACGATCAGAGGAGTATTATTTTCTGCATAAAGTATAGATGCGTCATAAATAGGAATTCCTTCGCAGGGTTCCTCAGGGAAGTCTTTTTTCCGAGAATGGTATACGGTCCACCCTCCTTCTCTATCCACGAGCCTGTTCCTGAGCCGAATATTCCCGAAGGTTCCACGCATCATTACTTCATGATTACCCCTTCTGGACCCATAAGAATTGAACTCTTCTGGGCTCACACCCCAGGAAATCAGGTACCTGCCTGCAGGACTATCTGAAGGAATATCCCCTGCAGGAGAAATATGGTCCGTGGTAATGCTGTCCCCGAAAAGAGCCAGAACTCTTGCATTCTTTATATCTTCAGGTGAAGGTGGAGCAAGTGGGAAATCCATGAAGTACGGAGGCTCCTGAATATATGTGGACATCGGGTTCCAATCATAGAGAGTACCTGTCGGGGCTTCCAATTCTTTCCAGCGTTTAGGCCCCTCCAGAGCGCCTGAATACTCCTTTTCGAACATTGAAGGTTTGATGCTGTTCTTTTCGGCATTCTTTATCTCCTCCTCTGCAGGCCAGATATCCTTAAGGTAAACTGGGTGCCCATTGGGATCATAAGCAAGAGGATCGTTTTCGAGGTTGATATTCACAGTACCTGCGATTGCATAAGCCACAACAAGAGGCGGAGAAGCAAGGAAGTTTGCTTTGACAAGCGGATTAATTCTTCCTTCGAAGTTTCGGTTTCCGCTGAGCACGGCTGCGACAGTAAGGTCATTTTCCTGAATCTCTTGTGAGACTTTCTCAGGTAAAGGCCCACTGTTCCCTATACAGGTTGTACAGCCGTATCCAACCTGGTGGAAACCGAGAGCTTCAAGATAGGGTAAAAGGCCTGCAGCTTTCAGATACTCTGTCGCTACCCTTGAGCCTGGTGAGAGACTTGTTTTTACAAAAGGCTTGACGTGCAGGCCCTTTTCTACAGCCTTTTTTGCTAGCAGTCCGGCTCCTATCAGAACTGAAGGATTTGAGGTATTGGTACAGGAAGTAATTGCTGCAATTACTACGGAGCCGTGTGTTACCCTGAAGGCCTTCTCAAGAATTCCTACTTTTTCCTCTTCTGCAACAGGAGTTTCAGGTTCCTCTACAGGTGTCCCTCCATCTTCTATCCAGCGCTGGTAGGCAGGATCCTGGGAAAGTTCAAGTCCTGACTCTTTTTTTCGGATAAATGTCTGCCGCATAGTTTCACGGTAGTTTTCAGGCACTTCACTTAAGAAGAGCTGGTCCTGAGGACGTTTTGGACCTGCAAGGGAAGGCTTTACCGTGCTCATATCAAGTTCAAGGGTAGTGCTGAAGACAGGGTCAGGCTTGTGAGTAGAATAGAGAAGACCCTGGGCTTCCAGATACCTTTTCACAAGGTCAACCTGATCTTCACTCCTGCCAGTTCTTCGCAGGTAATCAAGAGTCTCATCGTCAGGTGGGAAAATTCCAAGGGTTGCCCCATATTCAGGAGCCATGTTGGAGATCGTTGCCCTATCCGGAAGACTGAGTGAGTTTAAACCGGGCCCGTAAAATTCCACGAATTTGCCAACAACTCCTTCTTTTCTAAGCATCTTCGTAATTGTCAGGACAAGGTCGGTGGCAGTAACTCCCTGTGCAAGTTTTCCGTAGAGCTTGAAGCCCACTACCTGAGGTACAGGCATATAGTAAGGCTGCCCTAGCATTACGGCTTCGGCTTCTATGCCTCCTACTCCCCAGCCGAGTACTCCAATCCCGTTAATCATCGTAGTATGAGAGTCTGTCCCTACAAGAGTATCGGGAAATGCAAACAGTTCCCCATTTTTCTCCTTGAGGTGTACAAGAGGAGTCAGGTACTCAAGGTTTACCTGATGGATAATTCCCCTTCCAGGGGGCACGACTCTGAAATTGTCAAAAGCTTTCTGGGCCCAGCGAAGGAGAGAATAGCGTTCCCCATTGCGTTCAAACTCCTTTTTCTCATTTTCTTCAAGGGAGTAGGCCGTACCGTAGGAGTCCACCTGGACCGAATGATCGATAACAAGGTCAGCAGGGATAACAGGATTTATTTTCGAGGGATTTCCTCCCAGACGCTGCATTGCCGAACGGAGAGCTGCCAGGTCTACTACGGCTGGAACACCTGTAAAGTCCTGCATAATTACCCTTGACGGAATGAACGGAATATCCCTGTCACTTACATTTTCAGGGCTCCAGCGGGCAAGAGCCTCCACATCCTCAGCAGTTATTATATGCCTTTCAGTATCTGCATGCCTTAGCAGAGATTCCAGCAGGATTCTTATGGAGTACGGAAGCAGGGAAATTCCCTCAAAGCCATTTTCTTCCAGTTTGCCCAATCTGTAAATCGTAGCTCTTCCGGCAGCTGTTTCAATAGTGTCTCTTACCCCAAATGGGTCCGGACCTTCTCTCATAGATTTTTTACCTCCAGCAGAATATGAAATTAAAATTATGATATTATAGATTTTCTCTTTATCGTATGTATTTCTATATCGTGCAAGTCTCTTTATTGTGTGAAAGCCCCATCTTATCTTCAGACTATTTTATTCCTTCGGGTTTACTATTCCTTTATACATACAAAAGTTTGCCCTTATTGAAATGTTGCCTTTATTTTTTCCTGAATTTCCGAGAATTGCACTATAATTAAATTATATATTAGCCAGTATAAAAATTACTGATTTACATCTAGTCTAAGATTGACCCTTAACATGTGTTTTTTAGACTTTGTAGCAATATAGGAAAAAGAAAGGGTAGAACAATTAAAAGCTATTAAGAGAAAAAATGAATTTGAGGAGTCTTAAAACCCTAAAGTAGTCTAAACTTCCTCGTTTTCACAAATTATATGAAACCAGATATCTATTCTATCCAGAATGTCTGAAATTAAAAGAAAAAATTGGAAGCTGCTTACTTTTCAACAGCTCCGATTGTTACAGTATAATCAAAGTTTTCTGTATTTTCGGGATAGATAGAAAGCTTCCATTTCCCCGCAGCTCCTGGTGCGGTATAAGTCTTAATAAACGTTGTAGTCCCTCCCTGGTAACTTCCTTGATTCTTAGTTTCCATATTGCCAGCTTCCACATTGTCCGCACCTCTTGAGGACATATATGGGAGAGAGTACAATGGCTGCGGGTACGTATCATCTACTATGGTTATCGAACCGCTATATTTCGTATCTACAGGGGTAGGGATAATTTCATTTCCGGAAGGATCTATCAGGCTCACATTAAAGGAAGGCGTAAGATTCTGGTTTCCTCCGGTAGCATACAGGTTGTACCCATACTGGTTAGCTTTAATTTCCAGGGTAATTGGGCTATCTGTCCCGGCTTCAAAGGTACTTTCATAAGGCTTTTCAGGAACCGGAAGGATACGGAAGTTCAGAGAAACTTTTCCTTCGTACTCACGAATTCCCGGATCGTCAATATTTAGGTTAAGGCTGCCAATATAGCTTCCTTTTGCATCAGCAGGAACTACAAGTTCAAGTTTTACGATAGCTGTCTGTCCGGCTTTTACTTCGTCAGGAGCTTCTACCCGTATCGCATCATCTCCGAAGGCCTGTTCCGGCATTCCTATAGAGTAAACCGCGTCTTTGGTAAGCTCAGGAGAAATTGCGATATCTTTACTACCTGTATTCTTGAGCTTTATTTCATAAGTGTAATTTTTTCCGACTTCGACAAGGTCATTTACATAAGGTGTAAAAATCTGGACTGATGGCTTGACCCAAACCTGTATATTGAGCTGCATAGTGCCAGGGAAATTTGGATAAGAACCGGCTACGTCCCCTTCAGGAACTTTTTCCGTGAAAGCAAGGAGCACGGCATAGTTTCCAAGATCAGCATCCTTAGGTATGTCTACCTTTACCTGAAATTCCTCTTTTTCTCCGGGCTTCAAAGTCCCTTTGGAAGGACCTATGCTGATCCAACTTTCGTTTATGAAATTTTCCGTATAAGGAGTAATTACAGGCTTCGGTTTCAATTCAATTGTCTTGTTGTCTTTGTTCTCAACGGTTACAGTAAAATTTGTACTGTCTCCGGGTTTAAGTTCCAGATTTTTATAAGTCGGATCAATCTTGAGTTTCTGAAATGCGGGAAAGTAATCCCCGGCATAACTCGAAGATGATGCACTATCGATAGCACTGCTCCCACTCGAAGATGATGCACTGCTTGCAACACTTACCCCGACTTTTGACTGCATTTCTTCTTTTACAGGCACGGCACTATCTCCGTTCCCTGCTCCTGCACAGGCAATCGAAAGAACTGCTACGACAAGGAGTCCACATACGATTCCTTTTAGAGTCTTAGTATCCAGTATATGCATATTTTTAACCTCGCTAATTATTTATTAAGGCGTGAAACTTATAAAAGAATTCCCTAAACTGCGAATCAATTTGTAGTTATTTCAGAAAACAAGAATTTATGAAACTCAGCTTTCGTTATCCATTTTTTTACGCATTTGACTTCAAAAAAGGCAGGAGATTGTTCGCTTGACTCCGGTATTTCCTAGCCAGAGATGGGAACTCAGACTTTGCTAGAAAAAAAGAACAGAAAAGGATATCGAGCTTTAAAATTAAACTCCTTATAGATAATTAAATTGACAAGAGGTAATTAAATTAATACCCAGGTAGTTAAATTAATCTTATATTAACAGCTGGTTGATGCAAAGTGCCAGATGTGAGCTATTTCCGTACAAGTAAAGTTTTTTGTTTTAAGAAGGAAGGCATTTATTTTCAAAAAGGAGTGCATTTTCTTGCTTAAAGATAGAGTACTAGACAGATTTTCAGATGCAGGGTTCAGGATACGGAATAAATCCAAGTTCAGAAAGGCCTCATCACGTGAAGCTATCTTTGGGTCCAGTCCTATAATTGATGCTGATTTCATTGAGGTATATAATGTTAAAGTAAATGACGTTGAGGCAGAGGAGAACTTTTTTCGCGATCCAACCCCCTATTATAAAGAGAATTCAGAACCAATTGACTCGGACCTTCTGGAAAAACTCAGAGAATACCTTAAAACGAGGTCTGAGGAAGAGATTTCGGAGATCTTTAGAGAAGTCCGGCAAATTCTTGAGAGCCGAGGCTATGAAAGTGATTTTCGAAAGGCGTCTGGAGAAGAGATTCCTATTAATAAAAGAGCAAGACTAAAAAAGATCTCAGAAAATGCTTTTAAAGTCTTTCTGGAAACGGCTTTTTATGGAAGGAAGCAGATAATTAGCGCCTCAAAAGTAGCTTCTTCAAAAGCCTCAACAATAGCATCCGAAGGAAAAGAGTCAATAGTAGATTCTTCGAAGAAGATAAACGAAAAATGGAATAACCTGAGTCCCAGAGATCGCAAAATGATTTCCGAGTTAATTGTTGCAATGATTGAAATCGGGCTGCTTAAAGGAGCTAGCAGGAGTAAAAAAGCTGCTTTTGCTGTCCTGTCAAGTATATCCAGGCGCCAGACTCCATCACGGAAAGACCTGGAAGACTTTGGAGAAGGTCTGCAGAAATTTTTAAGGCGCAGACATTAAAGTATTATAATCGAAGCTATCTTAAAAAATGTTCCACGACCAAAAATGTCCCAGAATAAAAATATCCTGGAACTTAGAACCTGTAAGGTTTACTTATTGCCTTGATAAAACTTGCAGGACTTTCTGAGACATCCCAGTTTTCGGCATTTCCTATAAGATATGTATGGTCAGAAATCTTTTGTAGTCCGCCAGCATCATAATTTCCTATTATAAGGGAAAAGATCCGAGCTCTTCTTTCGGCTTTTATCTCATTCCATTCCCGAATAAGAGGTTTTTCCGAGAGCTCGGAAAAACCATCGGTAAGGAAAAGTAGATCAGCTCCCTCAAAAGCCTTTTCGTTTTTCATAGCCTTAAGACCTGAGCGAAGTGCAGTATTAAAATCGGTGCCACCTCCGAAAGTAAGTTTCAGGAACTCCAGGAACTCCTCACCCATACGCTTTTTGTTTGTAAGCTCAATTTCAACGGTCTGCCACTTAGAAGAGAAGAGAATCACTTTAACATCCCTGTTTTCTTTTAACATTCTTTTAGTAACAGCCAGAACTACGGCTTTTGCAAGAAGCTCCGGGCTTCCCCGCATTGACGCCGAGGTGTCTACAAGAGCGATTACAGGCCCTTTTCTCTTTTTTCCTGCAGCGTCCGAGTTCCAGTTTTCCCCTTGTAGCTGGTAGGTCAGGAGTTTTCCTTCAAGCATATCAGCATAGAACTTACGCTTCAGGAGAGGATTTTTTAGCTTTACGGTTTCTGCTGGAAGTAATGTCTGGAGATCACCCGAGAAGGTAACCGAATGGACTTCACTTTTACTGTAAGGAGATAAATTCATTTTTTTTGAACCGTACTCAAGTTCGATTCTTCCTACCAGCTCAAGAATTTCGTGAATATCCGAGCTCTTTTTAAGAAATGAAGCATATTTTTCAAGGTTTCCAAAGTATTCTCTATGAAGAGCCTTCAAGGAGTGATCCCAGGCTCTGTCCGGAAAGAGCAGTGAGAGAATATCCAGCATTTCAAGGTGGTCTTCAAGCACAGGGATAAGCTCTCCAATTTTTGCAGCTATGCTTTCTATAATAGAACCAAGGGCTTCTCCTGCCTTGTCTGAAGATATAAAGTTCAGAGTCATTGAGGCAAGTTCTTCGGAACCCGCAATATTTCCAGTCTGAAGATCCGGATTTTCCCAGGTCTCACGCTCGACATCTTGCAGGGAACTTTCCTGTTTGAAAGAGTTTTCTTGTTTGAGAGAATTTTCCTGTGGAAGAGGGTTTTCCTGTGGAAGAGAATTTTCTTGTTTGAGAGAATTTTC
>DUGT01000082.1:15463-16098 GCA_013331275.1 Methanosarcina sp.
GAGTTTTCCTGTTTGTTTTCTTGAGTTGCATGTTGATAGGACACATTCGGCTTTTCCTGAAACCGGAAATTTTTCTCAATATCTTTTACTCTGTTTCTTTCCCATGTCGATTGAGTTTCGTCGATTAGCTTCTTCAGAGCTTTAAGGCTTTTTTCGAGATTTTTTGCAAACTTTTTTGAAAATTTGGGTTCCATCTTTCCGTAGTCATCCAGAAGTGTAAAGAGTTCTTCAAGCAGGGCACGGAGAATAAAAATACCTGCCAGATTGTTGGTTCCGGCAAGAGCTTTTATTTCAGCCCAGACCTCGAAGTCCCTTAAACCCAGAAAGATCGGATAAAAAGCTCCAAATTTACTCATAAACAACTTTTCATCTTTTATTTCGTACCCATCTTCTGAAAAAAGCTCATAAATGAGAACTTCTGCAATCTCTTCCCTGACTTGTCTTGGCATCTTTCGGGGAGTTGTCAGAACCTCTCTGAGCTCAAGATTCAATATTGTAGAAGGATTGAAGGCACGACTAAACGATAAAGATGAGCCTGATCCGGGAGTACCTTCAAAATCTTCCTTCCGCCTTTTTGATTCCTGCATATTTTTCCTTTTCCGGAAATTCTCCAAAGTTTTAAGTGTTTTTGATGA
>DUGT01000082.1:16359-22349 GCA_013331275.1 Methanosarcina sp.
ATTTCTGATGAGCTTCAAGAATTAGTAATCAGATTCAGGAACTTTTGAGAAGTTTAAAGAGTTCTCTATATTTATGTTTTTACTTATTATATTGAGACTCTATATTTAGAGAACTTTAGTCCTATTTCAGAGGTTTTTCAGTTGCATTTCAGAAATTTTTAAGTTTCAGCTACTTCTCCTGCTTTTTCAATGGTTACATCAAATACCCTGGGTTTTTCGAGCAGGAGTCTTACATCGTTTAGATTACTTGCAACCTCGTAAACATCGGTATTTTTGGAACGATATTTCATCAGGATTTCCTGGCTATCCTGCCCTGAAACCCAAATATTTTCCCAGAGAGTTTTCTCAAGCGCTTTTTCTTCTTCCTGGACTTGCCTTCTGAAATAGTTCAGTCTCTCCTCCAGATTTTCATATTCCTTCTCATAGAGCTTCTTGTCTCCATAGTCGAGGCTGATCTTGAATTCAAAACCATATTTTCTGCGGAATTGTTCGGCCAGGGATTCGAAGTTCAGAGAGCTGTTGACATTGCTGTAATCGAGCCCGAAACTGTAGGTATGGGTTGGAAACTCAGTATGGTGTTTCAGCAGGTCAAGGGCATTATCGAATGTGAGGCTCCTCTGCACTTTGGCACCTGAAAACCTTGAGCTTTTCAGGCCGCCTGTTGTCCTTCTCTCTTCTTCGTAGCACTTATTACAGGCTACAAGATCCGGAAGGTCCTGCTGCAAACAACCGTAAATGGAATTTTTCAGGTCAAGGACATCCAATTTCAATTTGCCGGTATCTGTACCTCCTGAAACAACCCTGTCCAGAATAAGCTTCCTTATCGCTTCCTTCTGTTCCGGCACTTCCCACAGCACATGCTGTAGCAGGACAGCAGTCATTCGGTCTACGCTTGTATGCCCGTTTACGACTGAGGCTACCCTGAGTATATTTACAATTTTCTTCCAGCGCCTATCCGAAACAAAAATATTTGAGTTCCTGAGTTCTTTCCGGAGGGCCTTTATAATTGCCCTGACCTCAGGATCAACAGGAAGGTCTCTTGCTCTCTTCTGGATCTCCTTTATATCTTCTATGCTGAGTTTCGTTGAGGGTACAAAATCTTCAGTGTTTTTGAAGATCAGGTCTTCAAGGTTCTCTTCGTGCTGGATATAATCCACCCTGTACCGGAACAAAAAACGATCGTAAAGGGCTTCGAGACTTTCATCTTCTTCAGGCAGCTCGTTGGAAGCCCCAAAAACCGTAAAAAGAGGCACCTCAATAAGTTCCTTGCCGTTATGGTATTTCCTCTCGTTCAGTACAGTCAACATGCTGTTTAAGATGGAACTGTTTGCCTTGAAAATCTCGTCAAGCAGAGCTATATGAGCAGTTGGAAGGTAACCTTCCACCCGCCTGCTGAACTCGTCTCTCTCAAGCGCCTTGAGGGAAAGCGGTCCAAATACCTCTTCAGGTGTGGAAAAGCGGGTCAGAAGATAATGGAAAAAGTTTCCCCCCTCTATAGTTTCGCAAATTTTGCTTGCAAGCAGGGTTTTTGCAGTTCCGGGTGGGCCAAGTAAAAGAACATGCTCACCGGAAAGGAGTGCAAGAAGAGACCCGTTGATTTCAGCGTCCCTTTCTTTAAAGTAGCCTGAAAACTCCTGTTTGATATTGATAACCGTATTTTTTAGATCCAGCACTCTCATAAATTCCAAGACCTTTATAAATTTCTTTTTTTCAGCATCCCGTCTTTTAGTATATGAGAAAGATGCAACAATAGTGAACTGCAATAGCCGGTTAGAATAATGTAAAAAATGGACTTCTATTTTTATGGGCCTTGCCTTAATTAATTTTTCTGAAAATTCTTATCCATACCACCAATATGACTGCTGGCTATGCTTCTTCTCAGTAATATACCTTTCTACTTTCAATGATATCCTTTCTACTTTATGCTGAGCCCCGGATTTTATCGAATTTCATGCTCTGTTCTGACATCCACCTTGATAAGTTATTCCCGATTACTCTAATCCGCTAATCTGCCTTTACCATCCGAAGAGATTATGCATAAGAAAGATAATGACTAACAAGAATGATTCAGATTTACCTGGATGAGAAGACTCCTGGTGACGAAAAATAAGAACTATATCCTGAAACAGATCATATCCAGATCAATTATATCATGAAACAGATCAATATTCAGATCAATTATATCCTGAAACAGACCAATATTCAGATTAATTATATCCTGAAGTTAGCCATTATTCATAAATAGACTGAACTCCGGAGTCCTTGCATGAATGATTTCGAACGTGAAAAATACAGCCGGCAGATTCTTCTTTTTGGGGAAGAGGGACAGGAAAAGTTGAAGAACGCAAAAGTTCTGGTTGCCGGGGCAGGTGGGCTTGGAAGCCCGGTTTCTACCTATCTCGCAATAGCTGGAATCGGAAAAATAATTCTTGCAGATTTCGATTCAGTTGATCCCAGCAACCTAAACAGGCAGTTCCTTCACCATCAAAAGGATATCGGAAGGCTCAAGGTAGAATCAGCAAAAGAAAAACTGCTCTCTATGAACCCGGATATTGAGGTTGAAACCATAGCAGAGATGCTCACCGAATCAAATCTCGAAGCCCTGGTTCCTGAATGTGACGTTATAGTTGATGCGCTTGATAACCTCGAAACGAGACATATGCTTAACAAGCTTGCCATAAAAAGAAGAATTCCTTTAATACATGGAGCAGTTACCGGCTATGATGGCCAGGTGACAACAATAGTGCCCGGAGAAACTCCCTGTTTTTACTGTATTTTCCCACGTATTTCCAAAAAAGAAGTTTTTCCGGTTTTAGGAGCAACCCCAGGGATTATCGGCTCCATCCAGGCAAATGAAGTAATTAAATTCCTGACAGGGCAGGGAAAACTTCTGGAAGGACGTCTCCTGTTCTGGAACGGGCTTTCCGGAAGTTTCAGCGAAATTTCACTCTCAAAGCTAAATAATTGTCCTGTTTGCGGAACTCTTAAGACAATAAGTGAAAAAAAATGAGAGTTTTACCATTTTAAATCAGGGTAACCCTTTATTTAGATTCCCTGCCGTCTATTGACCAATTTATATATATCTTCAGTAATAATATCTAATAGGGTATCTTACTACAGAGAATCTTGTACGAGGGGACTTGATGAAAAAGAAGACCATGCCAGTTGATAAGAAAGTCAATGGTTTGGATGGGAACTCAAACTTATGGTCCTATGGATTTCAGGATCTGAATATTTTCTCACCTGCTTCAACTCCTGTTTCACTACCTCCTTCACTTCCTGCGTCTATCCCGAATGCACCTTATTTTGACCTTCGGATCTATAGGGAACCCATGATAAAGTCATTGATCAAGATACAAAGTAAAGATATGTATCGGCTGCTAGGGAAAGTTCACTTTGATGGAAACTACTACAGGGTAAAGTGTGTAAGTTCAGGAGAGTGGGAGTATTGCTGGGATCTGGCTGTAAGGATTCAGTTTTTCGGAAAAATGCTAGGAATGGCTCTTTATCCCAAGCGTCTGTTCTCACAGAAAGAAAAAAGGATTGTCTACAGATCTATGATCCTTGTTAATCCTTACCAGCTCTGGGATGAGGCTCTTGTGAAAAGATTCTGGAATTTACAGGAGAGAGTCGAATTCCTGATCGCCAGAATTCTTTTTCACGAGTGTATTCACGTTATGATCTCTCTTGGAAACATCCTGCCTTCAGGTTCAGGAAACACGGACATTTACTTTGAGTTCAAGAAGATGCTGGAGATCTCAGTTTCCAAGAAGCTTTCCCACGAGCTTCATAATGTGCAGTTCCGTCTCTGGAATCTTGTACTATTCGGATCGTCTGGTTCCGAAAGTGAAAAAAAACTGCTTGAAAGAGTTCAGGAAATTTACGAATTCCTGATCAACGAAAAGTACGCTAATCAGAAAACTGGAAAAGCTTTCCATTCTTCTTCAAACAACATAAAAGTTGCCAGAAAATATGCCTGGATGGCAGCTGTTAAAGCCGGAGGAGATAAGCAGGTTAGCAAAAGAATCTGGCAGGTAGAGGTCCGCAGGCTCAGAATAGCGCTGAGAGAACTTTTTGATGGAATTGATATGGAATTAAGTAATATGGGCCTTGCAATGAACTAAATGGTACAAGTGGATAACTCGAGGTAAATTAAATGAAAGAACTAGAACAATTACTGAAAAAAGTTAAATAATTATAGAACTGATAAGTTTTTAGGACTGATGAGTTTTCTGACCCTTTTTCTTTACCACCTTCATTCTATGATAGTTGTTTACTTTCCCCTTCTTTCTTCCTGTTATTTTGTTACTTATTTTATCTCTATTGCTTTGTTTTTTGAGAGCTAAACCTTATCTTCCCTGTTCCAGAACTTTTGCAATCTTTGCCATATCAGGAAGTTCATGCATAGGATATTCTTCGAAGAATATAACCTTCTGTTCCTCGTCGATAATAATATTCGCCCTCTGAGAAACCCCTTCTTTTTCTCTGAATATCCCGTATGCTCTGGCAACTTCCCCATGAGGCCAGAAGTCAGAAAGGAGCTTGATGTGTGTAATTCCAAGTTCTTTAGCCCAGGCTCTTTTTGAAGGTATGGGGTCCACACTTATACCAAAAGCTACAGTGTTAAGGCTTGTGAACATTTCGTGGTTTTCCTCAAGTGATTTCATCTGTTCTGCGCAGACGTTTGTCCAGGCAAGTGGATGAAATGATAAAAGAACTTTCTTGCCAGATAAACCATAGAGATGTACCTCTTTCTGTTTCTGGTCTCTTAATGTGAAGTCCTGAATTTTATCCCCAATTTTAATCTCACTCATGATAATTTCCCCAATTCAATAAAATCACCTATGCTTAATAAATTGTCTGTCTGCTGACCTATTTAACACTGCTGACAGTTTAACACCTTTGACAGCGAGAAGTAAAAATTGGAATGAAAAAAGGTTCAAAGCTAGTGTAAGATGTGAAAACAATATGAAGAAAGGTTCATATTAAAAAATTAATAAAAGTAAAAGTAGTATAAATAAAACTAATTAAATAATCAATAGTTATAAAACGATAGTAGAAACTTTGTTTTTTTCCCTATATAAAGCACATAGTGAACTTGAAACCATGATAAATTAAATTTTTAATCTTACTTAGTTTTCCGAGTTTTTTTTCTTAAGAAGACTCTTGCATTTTTCAATTATACTCTTATTATCCGACGTTGGTTTGTCGTTATTCATTCTGTTACGTTTCATTTGATCATGTTCTTTACGAGATACTGGTTTAGAGGTTTTTTTGGACATTGTTAAACACCGTTTAAATGTAACAAAATCAATCTTTCTAAGGTTATGTCCGTGAATTGTCAATCAATTATAAAAAATGAGTGGATTTGTTGTTTTTGGATAAATATCGAAAATTTTTATATATAATTTTTAATAACTGACAGACACTGTTGTTCTTGCCTATTCAAAAGTTGATTAAACAACCTGAAAATATTAGTGACCCTAACCTGTTCTTAAGATTGAAATGACATACCATTTACTGTACCACTTAAATATAAGAGTAACGAAGGTTTCTAAGAAAATTCATATTCCTTTTCCGATATCGCAAATTAATAACAAACTCAGTTTCGGATTCTCCTTTTAATTCAAGTTTACTTCCTAGCTGGTCTACAAGGATAACAATTAGCTAAAGGTCAAGAATGGTAGAATCGGTTGAGTTGCAAAAAGTTCAAAACAAGCATGTAAATGTATGAATAATGAACAAAAGGCAAAATATCCGAGGAAAAGGTAATATAATTAGAACTGTTTCAAGTGATTGATCGATATATTTAGCTTCATCAAGACTAGGAGTAACTTAGATTCTTGACCTGTCTTTTTAGCCATATTCAAAGCTTCAATCCATTTCGACATTTTATTTTACTTATAGAATAAAAACTGAAAGCTTAACGTTGGATCAATTAGCCGTTTTATGAACCCGTAATGCCGCACATTAAAGTAAAGTAAAGTAAA
>DUGT01000082.1:22523-30153 GCA_013331275.1 Methanosarcina sp.
TAAAGTAAAGTAAAAAAATAAAGTAAAAAAAATAAAAATTAAACGGTTAGTGAAATATAAACGAGTAAATTATTTTATAGTTTATGTTAAATTAGGGTTTCTACAAGAAACTTCAATTATACTTGGTTTTTGTTATCGAGTTATTTCCACCTGCAGTTACAGTTCTTTTTTGTTACCACTATATAACTTGTTCTTGTTACTGTGTCACTACCTTCATCGTTTGTTACTGTAAGTTTAACAGTATAACTTCCTGCTTTGGAATACTCATGCTTTGGGTTCTGCTTGCTTGAGGTTGTTCCGTCTCCAAAATCCCATTTCCATTTAGTCGGCTCTCCTGTGCTAGTATCAGTAAACTTCACACAAAGAGGACCAGAGCCTTTGGTGACATCGCTGGTAAACTGTGCAACAAGAGCGTTTGTATCCTCATAAATATATTGAATGTTATCCTCATCAATATACTGAACACTGTCCTCATCAACATACTCAACGTTATCCTCATCAGTATTAGAGGAGACAGCAGTCGGCTTTGTAACCACTACATAACTTGTTCTTGTTACTGTGTCACTACCTTCATCGTTTGTTACTGTAAGTTTAACAGTATAACTCCCTGCTTTGGAATACTCATGCTTTGGGTTCTGCTTGCTTGAGGTTGTTCCGTCTCCAAAATCCCATTTCCATTTAGTCGGCTCTCCTGCGCTAGTATCAGTAAACTTCACACAAAGAGTACCAGGGCCTTTGGTAACATCGCTGGTAAATTGCGCAACAAGAACGTTTGTATCCTCATCAGTGTTCTGAACGTCTGTATCCTCTTCATCAACAGTATTCCCTTCATCAGTGTTCTGAACATCTGTATCCTCTTCATCAACAGTATTCTCTTCATTAGTGTTCTGAACGTCTGTGTCCTCTTCATCAAGAGTGTTCTCTTCATCAAGAGTGTTCTCTTCATCAGTACTCTGAGCGTTTGTATAACTCAGGGCAAGATCCAGAACATTTTCTAATTCTTGTTTGTCCGTGAGTCCAATGATTCTTGCAGTGGATCTATCCTTAGTGACTTCTCCATTTTCCTGCATGTAAGAGTATTTACTGTTCATGACAATTACAGTGGAGTCAGGAATAACATCTCCGGCTCCAAAATAACTTGCAAGTTCAGGGCTCTTATCTATATCTACGGACATAATTGTTGCTTTTCCCTTGTATTCTGTTGCAAGTGCCTGTAAAATAGGCTTCATTTCATTGCAGGATTCGCACCAATCAGCACCAAATTTTAATAAGACCGGGCCTTTTGCAAGGGCAGCGTTTATCTGCTCTAGTTGAGTCACTTCTACAACAGATCCCGTAGTTGCCTGAGAATTAGTGGAGCTTTTTTGTAATTCAGTATAGGTAATAACATTACCTGTTGCTGCACTTGCTGTTGTAATTGTTAATGTTGCTACAAAAAAGATTGCAAGAGAAACTATCAGTAATTTTTTTACTTCATTAAACTGCTGTTTTAACATTTATTCACTCCTTTTTAAAGTTAATAAAAATTTTAAGAGTTTAGTTAAGTAATGTTTATGACACATCAGCATGACAAATGCTGATGTCTATTAATCTATACTCTTGTTATATAAATATCATTTTTAGATAAATAATAAGTTCTTTTTTATTTTTATATCAATTTCTAGAATAGATCATCTATTATTAGTTTAAATTACGCATAAAATATTTTTTATTGTGCAAAGCTTCCTATAGAATGTGTTAACTAAAACAATATTCGGAGAGGCTTATTTTGGAAATTATTCTTTACTTCAAATTTCAAAACATGATAATGTAAAATAGGATATAATTTATAATATTTCACATACAATCTTAAAAAATATAACATTTAGACCCATGTATTTCCTACCATTGTAATGATAAGACACCTTCCAAAATGACAGTTTGCACTAAATAGGTAAAAAGAATTTTCAGAAAAAATTTTTAATGTGAGTTTAGTTAACCCACATGACAGCTAAACTAAACTTAAAAAAACTAAGCTAACCCAAATGATTCTAAAACAACAATTAAGCTATAAAAATAGAAATCATTCCTGAAAATGAAATTTGTTTATGAAACCCATTATATACAGCACAATCTTTGAAAAATAGATTCCTGATTATCACTGGAAACAAGATAATCTACAATTGAGTTACTTAATAGGTCAGAGATAATCCTATATGCACAATGATAGGAAATAAGAATTAAAGTGATTGTCTAAACGTATCTGTTGCGAGAATAAACAAAAAGTGAGCTTTGAACATAAAGAACGAGAAGCCTCGTGCGTGATTTGAACACGCGACCTAGTGATTACAAGTCACTCGCTCTACCGGGCTGAGCCAACGAGGCAATTGGAAAATACTGCGACTTACCTAAATACAATACTCACAGATAAACTTTATGGCCGGATTATCTATTCGGAAACCAGCCGTCCTTATTTGCCTGTAATATTGTATAAAAAACCAAACTTGAACTTGCAGATCAGGTTACTTTTATGTTTTTTTAAGTGTTTAAAGCAAAGGGAATAGAGATGTTATTGAGAGTAGCAAAGAAAGCACAGGAAAGAAAAAGAATTTATGAGATGTGAAAAAGGAAGTTTATGAGGCTTAATCATGGATCGAAGACAACGTTTTGAAAAATACGACTGGTTAATCTCAAAAACTCAAAGCATACTTAAACACTACAGTTGTCCTGAATCATGTAATGCGAGTTGCTGCAAACATCATATTGTTGATTTTCACAGAAAAGAATATGAAAAAATCTTAAAAGACGTAGATAGAAAAAGTGCAGGCATTTTAAAGTCGAATGCAGTAAAATCAGAATTGGAAGGATGTTATAAAGCAATAAATGCCGTCGACCAATGCCCATTATTGATAAACTCAAAATGCAGAATATACAATAATAGGCCGGAAGCGTGTAGAACTTTTCCTTTTGTAATTTTTCAGGATTCGGATGCCGGATTTGGTTTAACGTTGTTACTATGTCCGATGTCTGTTAACATAATTCACGATTATGCACAATGGTACAAACCAATAAACTCAACAATATATAGTCAATTAAATTCCATGTACGAACAATATAAAAACGTAGACAAAAATAATGATTTTTGTGTTCAAATGAAAGAACAGAATTTAGATTCATTCATAGAGTTCTTGAAAGAAAGCAACTATTAATTATTCCTTTTTATACAGTCTTTGTTGCATAATCCTTATTATGTAATCTTTTTGCGCAATTTATTTTACGTAACCATTTTTACTCAATTCATTTTACGTAACCATTTTTGTGCAATCCGTTTTGTATAATGTTCACAGAAGAAAGGCAAGTATTATTTTACAGTAGTGCTCGTTTTAATTGTCATATACCAAAAGTTTGATGCAAGAGTGTAATTCGAACGCACGAACTTCTAACCAATATATATTATTAACCGAAGGAATAATATACCGCTTAAGATGTGGCAGGAAATCGCAAAATACGGGCGCAAACTGGTTGAACACGGGCTTGTCGAATCCAACTTCGGAAATATCAGCCTCAGAGCTGGTGACAGGATGCTTATTACCCGGACAGGTGCCGCACTTGACGAAATTACAGAGAATAACGTTGTTGAAGTTGACGTTTGGGGCACTTCTTCCCTGGATATAATCGCATCTTCCGAAGCCGTTGTACATAGAGAGATTTACAGGAAAACCTCAGCGCTTGCAATTATTCATGCCCATGCTCCGTATGCAGTTGTTGAGTCCTTGCTTGCAGGCTATGAAGGAAGAGTTTCACCTGTAGATAGTGAAGGGCAGTACTTCTTAGGAGAGATTCCTGTCGTCGGAGGAGGAATAGGCAGCCGTGAGCTTGCAGGAAATCTAGCAAATGCACTCTCAAGGCATAGAGGTGCTATCGTTTACAGTCACGGGACTTTTGCAATTGGGAAAACACTTGGAGACGCCTATATAGTGACCACGCAGCTTGAGCATTCCTGCAAAGTTAAGTACCTGTACGAGTGTGCGAAAGCAAAAAAAGGAAATAAGTAAACTTATCTGTTGAGTAAGTGGATAACCATACAGCTTAAGTATAAATATAAATAAGCAGGTAAACACAGAAACGAATAAGTAAGCAAATCCAACCTGAATACCGAGTAAGATAAGGCGCCTGTTTCGAGGCGGCTTTCTGTTACGGGTATCACTAAAGAAAAAACTCGAGTACCATGACATTTAACACCCTGAGACCTTTTGCCTCAAAAGTTATCGACCCACTAGCAGAGTATTTTGTTAGATATGAGGTCTCACCCAACACGGTTTCCATAGCTTCCCTTATCTGTGCATTTTTTGCAGGACTATGTTTTTATTACTCACCTGCATCCAGGGAATTTATCCTGCTGGCAGGCATCCTGGTAATACTTAACTCGATCTTTGATGCCCTTGATGGGGTAATTGCGCGGAAGTCAAATAGGGCAACCCCAAGAGGTGACTTTCTGGACCATGTTATTGATCGTTACTCGGATATTTTTATAATATGTGGCATATTTTTTGCAGGTTATGTCTCCTGGCAGTTAGGAGTTACGGCAATTGTAGGTGTGCTGCTTACAAGCTATCTCGGGACCCAGGCCCAAGCGCTCAGCCTCGGAAGATACTATGGAGGAATTATGGGCAGAGCTGACCGGCTTGTAGTTATAATTCTCGCAGCCTTCGGCGACTTTGCCTTTTCAGTGTCAATTGCAGGTTTTTCAATTCTTGGCTGGGCTGTCATTTTGATCGCTGTAACCAGCCATATAACAGCAGTCCAGAGAATCTATTATATATGGGAAAAACTGCAATAACAACATCCTTTTTTAATAGTTTTGTAAATTCAATTTTGTTTCAATTATGATTTTATTTCAGTTCACTATTTCAGTTCACTATTTCAGTTTACTATTTCAAGTAACAGAGACTTACCTCAGGCCTGAACATAGATTCATGTGGTAAATAAGTTAATGTAACAAAAATACAATTATCTGGCTATGTCATCTCAAGGAAAACTGTATGAGTATCTGGATCACACTGCAGATATCAAGTTTCAGGCTTACGGAAAAACTAGGGAAGAAGTATTTGAAAATGCGGCTCTGGCTATGTTCAATGTTATAATTAATACCGAAAAAATCTCAGGAGACACCGTAAGAGAAATTTTCCTTAAGTCACCTGACCTGGAATCCCTGCTTGTGGACTGGCTTTCTGAACTTCTATATCTCTTTGAAGTTGATGAAATCGTTTTTAAGGAGTTTCGGATTGAGAAGATCAGGGAAGAAAAGGGTGAATACTCAATAACAGCTCAGGTACTTGGTGAGAAGTATTATCTCGAAAACCTCCCCTTTGAAACTGAAATTAAAGCTGTCACCTATAACCAGTTAGAAATAAAGAAAGATGCTGACGGCTGGAAGGCTCAGGTTGTTATTGATATTTAAGGAAGCAGAAGTTTTTTTCTGTTCTCTGATACGGCTATTTTTTCTCTAACTATTTGTACCATGCATATCTTCATGTATAGGAATTATTATCCTATTCTGCACTAAATATCTCAAGTATTATAAATATCTAAAATATATCTCAGTTTATCTAGTCCTGAACTGATTCAATCATATTAGATCAACTTGGTTATAAGGAATTAATTTTAATCAGGCGTTTCCAAATTTATTGTGGTTTATTCATTATGGCTTTAATCTAGCCTAACACAATGCATTTGATCGTATTTCCAAAGTAATTTGCATAACCCTAGGGAAACAGAAGGTAAATTAGTAGCTCCAGAATTACATCTAAAGTAAAAGGAGCAGGGAGCATAAATTATGGTAGAAAGTGAAGATACAACTATCGAAGAATTAAGCACGGAAAATACACAGGAGGATGTAAAGGGTATGGTCAGGAAGCTTTCCGAAAACGAATGGGAGATTCCTGTCGGGCACATCCCGAACATGCGAGTTCCGGGCCGTCTGTTTGTATCCGAAAGTTTGCTTGAAGGCATTGAACCAGGGACTATTGACCAGATTGCAAATGTATCAACCCTCCCTGGCATTCAGAAGTACTCCATGGCAATGCCTGATGCTCATCTTGGCTATGGCTTTGCTATAGGAGGAGTTGCCGCTTTTGATGTAGAAGAAGGAATTATTAGCCCTGGGGGGGTTGGTTTTGATATCAACTGCGGAGTAAGACTTATTCGCACCAACCTTCAGAAAGAAGAGGTAGTTCCGAATATAAAGAGATTAACTGACGAACTTTTTAGTAATGTACCTGCCGGTGTTGGTTCCAAAAGCCGACTCAGAGCATCGGACAAGGAACTTGACAGTGTTTTTCTTGAAGGAGCAAAATGGGCTGTAGAAGCCGGATATGGCGTAGAGGCCGACTTTGAGCACTGTGAGGCAAACGGATATATGGAAGGAGCTGACCCTTCCCAGGTAAGCACGAAAGCCAGAAATAGAGGAAAACCTCAGTTAGGAACTCTTGGAAGTGGCAACCATTTTCTTGAGGTTCAGTATGTTGATAAGATCTATGATCAGGAGATAGCATCAACCTTTGGGCTTCAAGAAGGTCAGGTTACGGTAATGATTCACTGTGGGTCAAGGGGTGCAGGGCACCAGATCTGTACTGACCACCTGAAGGAACTCTCTCAGGCCGTAAAGAACTATAAAATTGAAATCCCGGACAAACAACTTGCCTGTGCGCCTGCCCAGTCAAGGGAAGCACAGAACTATTTTAAAGCCATGCTTTGTGCTGCAAATTATGCATGGGCAAACCGTCAGATAATAACTCACTGGACGAGAGAATCATTTGAAAAAATATTTGAGAGAGATGCTGACGACCTGGGCATGGACCTGCTTTATGACGTTGCTCACAACGTAGCAAAACTTGAAAAACATATCGTGGACGGCAAGAAAAAAGAGGTATACGTGCACAGGAAAGGAGCAACAAGAGCCTTTCCTCCAGGGCATCCCGAAGTCCCGGCAGTGTATAGGGATGTAGGTCAACCGGTACTGATTCCTGGAAGCATGGGAACTCCTTCCTTTATATTGTGCGGTTCAGAAGAATCAATGAATGTTTCTTTCGGTAGTGCCTGTCATGGGGCTGGCAGGGTAATGAGCAGAGCACATGCAAAGAAAGAATTCCGCGGACAGAGCATAAAAGAAAACCTTGAAGCTCGGGGCATTACAGTAAGAGCTACCCATCCTTCAGTCATTGCAGAAGAGGCTCCGGATGTATACAAGTCCAGCAGCGAAGTGGTAAATGTCGTACACGAACTCGGCATTGCTCGTAAGGTCGCAAAAGTTCTTCCTCTAGGGGTTACAAAAGGCTAACTAAAGATAAAAACGGCCGAGTTTAGACAAACGTAGAAGTTATAGACTCAGGCACTGAATGAAACTTCTATAGGAACTTAAGATCTATGAGAACTTAAGATCTATGGGAACTTAAGATCTATGGGCTAAAGTTTTAGTCCTCAATTTTTAACCTTTAATTTTTAAAAAATCTTTAAAATTTTAGCATTTTCTGGTTCTGGTCAGTAAATCTGTGAACTCAAATAGGTCTGTGAACTCAAATAAGTATGTGAACTTCTTTAGGTTATTAGGGTCAGATTATTTGGATTCCTCCGTTGACTCCATCAAATATAA
>DUGT01000145.1:0-5120 GCA_013331275.1 Methanosarcina sp.
GATTAGAAATGTACTGGATTAGAGATGTACTGGATAAAAAATGTACTGTATAAAAATAGTTAAATCTATATCTGGAGAGTGTGAAGTGTGGGAAATAAAGCTGAAATAAACCCTAAAAAAGAGTTATCCACTGAGCTTGAAACAGTTGCTGGAGAACGGAAAAAAACTGAGGCTCTGTTGACAGTAGAAGATCTTTCACTTTCGTTCACTCAATATACGTCTGGACTCAGGCAGACTGAACTGAAAGTAATTTCTAACTTGAGTATCCAGGCTTATAAAGGTGAAATTTTAGCTATCGTAGGGTCAAGCGGATCGGGCAAAAGTCTTCTGGCTCATGCGATTTTAGGAATTTTGCCTTTGAATGCAAAATTAGATGGTAAGATGGAATATGATGGTAAAAAACTTACTCAGGAAAGAAAAGAAGGACTGAGAGGCAAAGAAATAGCCCTGATCCCGCAAGCTATAACCTATCTTGACCCTTTAATGAAAATCTCGAATCAGGTAATAGGAAGTGTTGAAAAGGAAAAAGAAAGTCTAATGAAGAAACTTCAGAGAGAAGTTTTTCAGAGGTACGGTTTAAAACCCGAAGTAGAAGGAATGCTTCCTCATGAGCTATCAGGAGGAATGACCAGAAGAGTTCTGGTCTCCACTGCCGTAATAAGCTCTTCGAAACTTATAATTGCGGATGAACCGACCCCTGGCTTAGATGATAAAACTTTGAATGAGACCCTGAGTTACTTCAAAGACATGGCAGATAAGGGGTGTGCAGTGATACTCATAACTCATGATATCGAGGCTGCACTAAAAATCTCCCATAAAATCGCAGTATTTTACGCAGGTACGGTTCTGGAAGTAGCGAATGTTGAAGACTTTAAAAACAATGGTGAAAACCTGAGGCACCCGTATACCAGTGCACTCTGGAATGCTCTTCCCCAGAATAAGTTTCAGGCGATCAAAGGCCATCAACCGATGCAGGATGAAGTCATTGGCGGATGTATCTTTTATGACAGATGTTCCAAAAAGAAAGCTATATGTTCCAGGGGAATTCCTCAATTGAAACAGGTCAACGGAGGGGTGGTGAGGTGTAATAATGCATCTTAAAGGTGAGAACATAAGTTTCGAGTATAAAACTAATAATCCGGTTTTAAAGGATGTTAATATTTCTTTGGGCAGCGGGGAGGTACTCGGCCTTATTGGGGATAGCGGAAGCGGCAAATCAACTCTCTGTAAGATCTTAGCAGGGTACGAAAATAAGTATCAAGGTAAACTAACTATGGATGGAAACGAAATTCCATCAAAAGGTTATAACCCGGTCCAGCTTGTCTTTCAACATCCGGAAAAAGCTGTAAATCCAAAATGGAGAATGAAAGATATTCTAAACGAAGGACATCTTGTTTCACAGGATATTTTAGAGGCCTTTGGAATAAAAAATAACTGGCTTAATCGATGGCCCAATGAGCTTTCCGGAGGAGAACTCCAGAGGTTTGCCCTTGCAAGAGCTCTAAGCCCTAAAACCAGATTTTTAATAGCTGATGAAATTACTACAATGGTAGACGCCATTACCCAAGCTCAAATCTGGAACATTGTTTTAAACATTGTCGAAGAACTTAACATTGGAGTACTGGTCGTAAGCCATGACAGGAATTTAATTAATAGGTTATGTCACGATACCGTTTATCTAAAAGACATAAACAATGTTTGACAAAAACCAAATAATATCTGATAAAAACCAAATAATATCTGATAAAAACCAAACCACATCTGATAAAAACCAAATAATATTTGATTAAAAACTGAACTGACTGTTAGGTAGAATATTCAATATTTAACTTTGAGACCTTTTTTAATATAACGAAGCGTAAAAACAGCCCGGCTTTAGCTGGAGGTTATAGCTCCAATCTAATTTTTTTTCAATGTAGTATTAAAGACCTGTTTTAGTACAGAGCTCTTGAGTCTGATTTTAACTTGCTGCAAAGTCTATGCACAGGTTTTACTACAAAATTATATAATAAAACAAGAAAACAGAAATTTTTCAGCTTACTGGTAACTATCAGTACTCGAAATACGATTCTATGTACAATATTTCAGGCATCTTTCAAGAAAAGTTTATAAATTCCGCAGTAGCTTTTGTCCAGTGCTTCTGTACATGTGTAAGAATCATCTTTATATGCAGCGCATTTCGATGTGTACTCACATTTCATATCAAACAAATTTGATGTCCCAATCACCATATTAAAAATTTTCATATGACAATATATGCAACATACATATTTAAATTTATTCTACAGTTCTTGATTATGAGCTTCGTGTACGACAATTTTCATTTTTATTGAAGAATTTTGCGAATCTGTCCCAAAACCTGTTTTATTCTAAGTCACCCAAGAGAATTTCATGCATCTTCGGTTATGTGACGAATCGTGACAAATTACACCGATTTCCTCAACATTTACCAAATAGTTTAATAAGCTATAAGCTGGAACAAGGTATCGATTTCACGTAAATAGGCCAAAATTTAAGGAAGGCTTCTAACGCAAAATCTATAGCTTTCAGGCAAGAAAATTCCTTAACCGACGACCAATGAAGATAATTTTTCGTCCCACCTTTCAGGGAACCATATCTCTGATATCAACATAAAATTGGCTGAAAGCAGGGAGATTCCCTTCGAAAGGTTTAGCAAACACATTCCAGGTTTCAGTTTGTGGCTTCAGCTTTTTCATTACTTCAAGAAGATCATCTTCAGGGTCTGTCATAGCCATCAGAAAATCTTGTCTCATGTCAATAGAGAAATTATTCAGGTACTTAAGGAGCGCCATCATGGCATCGGGCTGTCTCTTATCGAATGCATAGTCCACAATATAAAGTATTTTGAAATACTCTCCTTCAGCTGGAAACTTCGGTACTTTCGTAACATGGCTCAAAACTCCAAAAACTAATTTCATTGCTTTCACTGCTGCTGGCTCTCTTGCATAACATAAATTAAACAGTTCTGAGCTATCCCACAAACCGGCACAGGCTACTATTTTGCTATCCATATCCCTAACCACCCAGAAGTTCTCTGGTCCATATGAAGGAACTAATTTCAAATGCGATTCAAAGGTTTGGCCCGTGAAAGGCGTGAAATGTGTAAATCCTGAGTTATACTCGTTAATAAGGGCGACTGCATCATCAATTTTCTTTGTATCAACAGTCTTTATTGAATATTCTGGAGGCACATCCAGCTTCTTATAAGTCGATATCCCTGGAAATTTGATACCCGTCATCTTAGAATACCCCATTTTTTCAAACAATAACCGAGAAGCTTTATTCGGCTCGTATATATAACAGTAAGCATAAGCTGCCTCCGTTTCCTGAGCCTTCTTTTCTGCCTCTTTAATAAGTCTCGTGGCAATTCCTGTCCTTTGAAAAGCCGGATCAACCATCACTTCAGTAATGTATGCATACTTTTCCTTCTGTTCCGGTGCTGTTTTTAAAGTTAAACCAATCCAGCCAGCAACTTTCCCGTTCTCTTCTGCCACAAGCACATCCCAGTTATCGTACATTTTATAACGAGCAATGATAGCCTTCTTATCTACGCCCATTGCACAGTTTTCATCGCCTTGCGGGCAAAGCCTTTCTATTTCAATCATTCTTTGATTATCGCCCTCGCTAAAAGGTCTGATCGAAATCACAGTGGTCACACTTCCCCTTAGTATTTGCCCTTCTTCATCCTCTAATTACTCAAGTTATAATTTCTTTATTTATATACGCAGATATTTCTTTTAACTTTTTGTAAAAAAACAAAAGTTTTCGTTGTTTTGTGTGGATACCCTCATAATATTCTCATAAGAATCAATGCGATCTTGAATTGAAAATCATCTAACATAAGGAACGGCAAAAAGTCAAAAACAAAAAGCTTTACATCAGTAAATATGAGAGCCAATTTATAGAACCAGAAACGAGAATATTAATTGGAGAGCTTAGCCTCTCAGTAATCCTAAAAAATAATAGTTGCAAAAGTGACTCGGAAACTTTCGAAATTTGAGTTAAAAATATCTTTATTTACATTTATCTGGAAAAAACATAGGGAGGGTGAGTTTAATTATTCTCCCTTTATTATCCTTGCAATGTCGTCTCCGACATCTGAGGTTGTACTCTTACCGCCCATGTCGTAGGTTTTTACTTTGCCATCCAGGATGTTTTTCTGGATTGCATTGACTATGGTGTCTGCGGCTTCCTTTTCTCCTAACTGTTCTATGAGCATTGCACCTGCCCAGATTGTGGCAATAGGGTTCACTTTGTTCTGTCCTTTGTACTTCGGGGCTGAACCGTGAATCGGCTCGAACATGCTTGTGCCTTCAGGGTTGATATTTCCACCTGGAGCAAGACCGAGGCCGCCCTGGATCATGGCTCCGAGATCAGTAATAATGTCTCCGAACATGTTCGGGGTTACGACAACATCGAACCATTCCGGATTTTTCACAAACCACATTGTGATGGCATCAACGAAGTTAAAGTCTGTAGTAACACCTGGATGTTTTGCAGAAACTGCATTGAACTCTTCTCTCCAGAAGCCGTAGATATCGGAAAGCACATTTGCCTTGTCAACGGATGAAACATGTTTTTTCTGGTTCTCGGCAAGGTCAAAGGCGTACTCTATAACTCTTTTTGTGCCTTCTTTGGAGATTAGGCCTATCTGGTATCCTATTTCTTCGCTGTCGGTCTCGATATCAAGACCGAATTTTGCGGAGTAGAGCGTTCTTTTTACTTCAAGAAGGTCTTTGCTAGCTCCTTTTTTTGCCCTGCCGCCTACTCCTACGTAGAAGTCCTCGGTGTTTTCCCTGACAACCACAAAATCGATATCTTTTGAGGTTTTGTCTTTGAGGGGAGTCCATACTCCATCAAGAAGTTTTATCGGACGAAGGTTGACATACTCGTCAAAGTAAAAGCGTGCAGTTAATAAGATTCCTTTCTCAAGGACACCTGGAGCAATCCTTGGGTCTCCTATGGAACCAAGGTAAATAACAGGGTATCCGGACAACTCCTTTAAGGTCTCTTCCGAAATCAGTTCTCCCGTCTCAAGATAATGGTCTGCTCCATGCGGGTATTCAATCCACTCTACATCAAAACCGAATCTTTCGCCA
>DUGT01000145.1:5261-11595 GCA_013331275.1 Methanosarcina sp.
ATAATTTCTGGGCCTATCCCGTCACCCGGGAGGACCGGAATCTTATACTGCGTCATATTTATACTCCATTGTAATTTACAGGCAAAATTGTCTTTTTTATTGCGAGATCTCAAGCGCGGACAGGGCTGTCTCAGGGCAGATTTCCTGTTTTTTAGCGTTCAGAGACAAGTTTCCTGGCATATTCTATAAGTCCTCCCTCATCCACGATTTCACGCACGAAATCAGGGAGAGGGGTTGCCTGGTAGGTCTCACCTTTTGTCTTATTTTCTATAACTCCTGTGGTAAGATCTACTTCAAGTTCGTCTCCGTCATCAATCCTGTCAGTGTCAGGGCATTCCAGGACAGGAACTCCGATATTTATTGCGTTCCTGAAAAAGATCCTTGCAAAGGATTTTGCAATTACGCAGGCTACCTTTGCTCCTTTCAGGGCAAGAGGCGCGTGCTCGCGCGAGGAGCCGCAGCCAAAATTGTTTCCCGCGACCACTATATCATTTTCATGAACGTTTTTTGCGAATTCGGGGCGTACGCCTTCAAACGTGTACTTTGCAAGCTCTTCAGGGGTATTGTAAATCAGGTACCTTCCGGGAATTACTGCATCCGTATCTACGTCATCTCCGAATTTCCAGGCTCTTCCTCTCATAACATCACCGGTCTTTTGCTGCAATTGAGTGCAACTAATTAGAATTTTTGCAGCCCGAGTTTAGCTGCATTCACAGGGTTGAAGTATCACAGGTAATATTTATATTATTTTCTAACAGGGCCAAAAATTAGTTAACAATTCAAATCCTCTGACTACTGAGTTTCCCAGGAAAATTTACAGAATGAGTTACTTTTGTAGTTGAAAAGCATTTCCGTCGCTTTTTTCTTCATTATGTGACTCAAGAGCACTTGGTTCTCCTCCTCCATGCCAGCTTAGCCTCGGGCGGATACGCACAAGATGAACTGACTCTGAATGGTCATCCACTATCAGAGCAGCCCCTCTTTCACTTCCCATTTTCTTAATATATGCCTGGAGATTTTCCTGCATATAAAGAGGCCGTGAAGTTTCCAGAGCAAGAATATCATCACTTGCAGTAAGACGATGACAGATCAAAAGATCACTCTGGGAAACCACATCAGGGTGTAGACTTGCAGGTCTCTGGGTTGCCAGGACAAGGGAAAGACCAGGCTGCCGGCCCTGTCTGAGGCAGCGGTTAATAAGTACTTTTGAGGCAAGGCCTTCAGTCTTTGCGGGTATGAAAATATGAGCTTCATCTATAAAGAGCCAGACCATGGGAAATTCTTCTTCTTCGGTCTTTTCTCCCATAAGCTTTTTTTCGTAGATTCTTCTTGCCTCAAGTCTTGCTTCGTAAAGCCTGCCTGCAATAATTGATACTGCTGCAGCGCAGACGTTTTCATCTTCAAGTGTACTCACATCAAGGATAGTTGTTTTTCCCCCTGATACGATATCTGACAGTTTTGTCCCTTCTTTTGAGAATAGGCCCCAGGAATTTACTGCCCTGAAATAGTTCTCTGCAGCTCCTTTCGAAGCTTCGTCAGAGTGAGGGTCCCGAGCAATCTCGCTGAGAATTTCCTCAAAAGAATATGCTTCTCCTTTTTCCCTGAGGGACTCGATTGCCCTTACCAGCAGAACCCCAGGAGGAGAAACTTCCTCTATGTTAAAGATCCTGCACCACTGGTTTCCTGAAAGTTCTCTTATTGGAATGGAAAATTGCTTTACATCGATATTCCGTTTTCTGTAAGCTTCGACCTTGCCCTCAGGCACGAAAATCTCTATCTCTAGCCCTGCTGGGGTGAGATCCCAGTTTTTAAGCCTCCGCGCTTCAAAAGCGTTTGGATATTTCAGTGTCCAGAAAATCCCCATAGTGTCAATAACAACAGATGCAAGTTTTTTCTTAATTGTAGGCTCAAGAAAAGCAAGTTCTTCAAGCAAACACCCCATAGTATAGGATTTTCCGTATCCTCTTTTCCCGCAAATCAAAACAGCATGAGGCTTCAGGGCATCAAGATAAACGGCTGCTCCCCGCGAATGATCAAGTGCCATGTAATTTCCAATCGATAAAAGTCCCTTCCCGGGATTCTCTTCACTTCCAAGTACATGCAGCTTCCCTGTGATTTTTCCTCCAAAAACAGGACTGAGTTCTTTATTTTCGATTTTTTGCATCAAATAGTATCGGACTGAAAACTATTTAAAATAATTTATTTACTATGTCTTAAAATAAAAATCCACACTTTGATCCTTTCAAATAATCTTTTTTTCCATATAGGATGATATCTGGAAAGTCTCAGGCTCATGTAGATATGTGTTCTCGTCAGTAAAGCATATATTCATAAGATAGAGAGGTAGAACTCGATGAATATACTGGTAATTCTTGGACATCCAAGTAAAGGTAGTTTTAATCATGCGATTGCAAATACCGTTATAGAAACCCTTGCAAGTAACGGGCATGAAGTTTTATTTCACGATCTTTATGAGGAAAAATTTGATTCGATTCTCTCAGGTCAGGAAATCCCTAAAGGCGCTTCTTTAGAAGGAATAATAACAGAACACTGCAATGAAATTAGCAAGGCTGAAGGGATTGTTATAGTTCACCCTAACTGGTGGGGGCAACCACCTGCGATTTTAAAAGGATGGATAGATAGGGTAATACGTGCTGGAGTAGCATATGAATTTAAAGAAGGAGATGACGGCGAAGGAATACCAATAGGATTGTTAAAAGCAGAAACGGCTTTAGTATTCAACACATCAAACACACCGAGAGAACGGGAACTACAAGTGTTTGGGGATCCGCTTGAGATATTATGGAAAAACTGCGTTTTCGATTTTTGCGGAGTAAAAAACTTTCATAGAAAAATGTTTGGAGTTATAGTTACCAGTAAGTTTGAAGAACGGTTAGGTTGGTTAAAAGAAGTAAAGGAAACAGTAGATATGTATTTCCCCCATAAGTTCTGAAAAAACTTGCTTGAAATATCAAAATTAAAATTTAAGAAAAAAGATTAATAATTAAGAGAAAAAACTAAAAATTTAAGGAAAGAATTAAAAATTAAGAAAAAAGTTAAATATTAAGAAAAATGTTAAAAAGTTAAAAATTAAAATGTTAAATAGTATCATTTAATTTATAGAGTTTGAACACTTAAAATTATCAATTATATCTTTGAGTCCACTTTCTTGAGGGTACTATTACTTGCTCACGATATCAGGAGATTATCTTATCCAGCTGGCCTGTCTGAGCTGCTATTTTGATTTCCCTGGCTATTCTTCTTCCGGTTGAGAGGTTTTCTTCTATCAGGTCGGCATAAGGAGAACCTGAAACGTAAAGATTTGTCCCTGCAACAATTCTGGCCGAGATCTCAAAGACTTTAATCTCAAGCGTATCCGTAAAGACAGTCTCAAGGCAGAAAGCCCCTATCATACCGCCAAAGAGATCAAGAGATTGTTCAACTACCCTTTCTCCAAGAGAGAAGATCAGGGGTAAGAGGGATTCTCTTGCTACAAGGGGAACGTTTCCTGTGACTACATATGTCGGACGGATTCCTGCTTCTATGAGTTCTCTGGGTGAGCCGAGCCTGAAAATCTCGTCCGCATTGGATTCTACCCTGCGGTCCATGCTCAGAAGTTCAAGGCTGCCCTGGCTTAAGGTATATCCTTCATTTCGGATCGGGGAGTAGAAATAGTGCAGGTAGTAACGGGTTCCGGTGATAAATTCCTGAATCGTGTACTTCTGGGTCCGGTCTATAAGTTCGTTGAACTCTTCGTAAGTTTTTGCAACGAAGAAACCTTTTCCTCCTTTTGCTCCGTCATACTTGACCATTACAGGCCCATTAATGTCGTGAGGATCATCGATTTTCCCAGGCATATGAATGCCTGCCCCAAGAAGCCACTCCCGCTCTTTATCTCTGTCCGACTCCCATTCGAGCACAGCCCGGTTTCCAAAAGTGGGTACGGCCATCTCTGCAAAATTTTCCGTACCAAGGTAAGCAACTACTGAACCGTGTGGAATAATGATGGTGTTTTTCTTTCTAAGCTCCTCAGCCTTGTTCATTATATCGGCATAGCTATCAACGATAAGATACTCATCGGGTTTTGCTTTGGGAAAAGCCTCATAAAATTTTGGAGGTTTGCCGACGCAGATTCCCAGGGTTCTGAAGCCTTCTTTCCGAGCTCCGTCAAAAATCTGAAGGCTCGAGTGGGAGCAAATTGTTGCAATTGTAATGTTTTCTAAATCGTAATTTTTCAGAAATTCAAGAACCTGCTGTTTTGTGATCATGATTGGTACCAGCGGAAAATTTAGATTAGTATATACAATGTTCTATTTAAGGTTAAGGTCTGAATTCTATATCCAGACTTAGTAGTGAATGAATATTTTGCCATAAAAATAAAACTTTATATTGATTCGTGCAAACTAAGGTATACTCTGAGTTAAAAATAGACAGGTTTTTAATCAAGGAAGCAATCATGGACGGATTTGAAGATCGAGAGGGCTTATCGGAAGCAGGCGAACCACTTCAGGTTCCTGAACAAACGGAGCAGGGAAGTAGAGTGCTTGTTCTCCCTGTAAATGGGGAATCAAGAAAGATCACTCAGATTCTTTCTAATGAAACATCAATGAAGATTCTTGAGTTGCTTGGGAAAAAAAGCATGTCTGCAACCAGTATTGCAGAGGAGCTGGAGCTTCCCCTTACTACTGTTAAGTATAATCTTGACTCCCTTATCGAATCCGATCTTATAAAGGTCAAACAAATAAAATGGAGCCAGAAAGGAAGGCAGGTAAAGATCTATGAGTCAGTTGAAAAACTTATTGTCCTTGTCCCTTCGAAAAGCTCTATAGACAAACTCTCTCTCGTAAGCCTGCTGCAAAAATACCTCGGAGTAATAGTAGCTGCCTTTTTTGCAGCCGCGGGCATAGAGTATTTTTCAGCTTATATGAAGGCAAAAAGGGTCATTGATGCAACTGCTCCTTTGAGAATGAGGACAACGGAATCATTTGATAATTCTTCTCCAGATCAAATGATCATGGGAATAAACGAGAGCAATAACGCAAGTCCGAAAATAGTTCTCGACCAGCAAGTGTCCGAAGTAGGTTCTAATGCAAGCACTGAGGCTCTGGGAGCCGGAACAGGAAATGTGTCTTCTGGACTGGAAGCTGGCCCGACTCAGGGAGTTGCTGAAGTACCAATGTCCTCACCTGATGGTTTAAACTCTGTACATGGGTGCTCTTCTATCCCGCCTGAAGGGTTAACTCACACAAGCGGGGTTCACGGTCTTTATGACACGCTTTCTCTTCACCCTGGGTTCTGGTTCCTGTTAGGGTGTGTTTTTATAGTAGTCGTGCTGATTGTAAGAGAAGTCTATTATAAGAAAAAAGCCAAGTAGAGATTCTTATGAGAGTCGCTTTAAAACTTGCATACATAGGCACCGAGTTTCACGGCTCCCAGATCCAGCCCAATATCGAGACCGTGGAGGGAGAACTCTTCAAGGCTCTCCGGAATCTCGGGATTATAGAAAGCCCTAAGTCTGCAAATTATACCTGTGCCGGCAGAACTGATGCCGGAGTTCATGCCTTTGGGCAGGTTACCGCTTTTGATACGGATAAACCGAACCTGACAATTCCAAGAGTAATAAACTCCGAACTCCCTTCAGGAATCTGGGTCTGGGCTCACGCAGAAGTGCCCCGAAGCTTTGATGCCAGGAGAGATGCGGTTTCCAGACATTACCGTTATGTAATGAGCGGAAGAGAGCATAATATCTCCAAAATCCGGGAAGCTTCAAAATTGCTGCTCGGGACGCATGATTTTGAGAATTTTTCACGAACCAACGGAGAAAAAAGCACGATCCGAACTATAGAAAGGATCGATGCTCGCATAGATGGAGAGCTTATAAAAATCGATGTCGTTGGAAATAGTTTTCTCTGGAATATGGTCCGGAAAATTGTAACTGCTCTTTCCATGATAGGAAAAGGAGTACGTGATAACGATTGGCTCCTCCAGATGCTGAATCCGGATATTTATGAAGAAGGAATCGAACCAGCTCCTGCATATGGATTGACCTTGCTGAAAGTTAATTATGACGAGAAAATAGAATGGATTGAAGATAGTTACTCTATCAGAAGAGCAAGTGATCAGAACCAGAAACGTATCCTCAGGCATAGGGTTATGGCAGAAGTGTTGGAAGAACTGACCTCTCATGAGTAAAAAATGCCTTTATATGGATTTTTAATGTTTTGAATTTCACTTTAATTTTACTTTTTTGATCGTACTTACCTAATATTTATTTTAAGCAAAATAATATCTCTTAATTAAGATGATATATCCTAATTGAAACTATCTTCTAATT
>DUGT01000145.1:11812-17555 GCA_013331275.1 Methanosarcina sp.
TTAATTGAAACCATCTTTTAATTAAAACAATATCTCTTAATTAGAACAATATATCCTCAGTAAAACAGTATCAATACCCTTCTTTAATTAAATTCAATAGGTATCTCTCTAAATTAATTTTCTTCAATTACTAGCTATTTATTCTCTTTTTTCCACTGCCCTTTTTTCCACTGGTTGGTGTTTGAATCTAAATTAAGTTGAAAGCATTGACGGTAAATTGACTTTACATAAGCTGAATAATTATTAAACCAATAAATATCGATAGAGTAAAAAGAAAAGAGTATGAAGAAAAATAGTAAAAAGAAAAGAGTAAGAGAAAAGAGTAAGAGAAAAGAGTAAGAGAAAAGAGTAAAAGAAAAGAGTAAACAAAAATTAGTAGTGAACAAGCCCTATTTTTTCGCCACTTGGGAAATATATAAATCCGTTTACCTTTAGTTTCCTTAAAGCATTATCAAAAGTAAAATCAAACAGTTTTGTATTACTCTGGACAGTACTCAATAAAAGAGGCATTCCTGCCTCATCCAGTTCTGTTATTTCTTTAAGCAGGACTTCTGCTTCAGGAGGCAATCTATACAGATAGTCTGTTGATATTTTATTAAGTTCACTTACGTTATGTCTTGACCCTTCCATTACATCTGACCAGAGTCCTGTACTTGTTTTCAAATCATTAAGTGTTACCCAGGACTTAAAATTAAGTCTGGCAAAAGAAGTGGCTAATTTCGGAATAACCGATCCGATATCCTGATAATATGGAATATCTTCACTCGAAGATATTTCATCCAGAATAAAGTACATTGCATCCTCCATTCTTTTTTCTACTTTTTCAGGAACATATGGCTGGAAAAGTAGAGAATTAATCATATATGCCCTTGCTACAGGCAGGTATTCTTCAAAATTCTTTTTATATTCTCCATGCGTTTTAAATGCCATGTTCAAAGGAATCGGAAGGTGAATAGGCACATCGGTTACATCAAAATAAGATAAATTAACTTCACGGCTGTTAAGAGGATAAGTTTCCTCACTGTTTTCAAGAAACTTATAAAAATTCTTGGAAGAAGGCTGCCGAAATTCTAACGGGACAATTCTTAATATTCGCTTAAACGCAGCCCATTTCTGCCTATCCCGGTGTGTATCCAGGGCTACGGTGTTTATTCCGCCTTTCTCAAGGTCTGTTATTTGAGGGGCTGAGATTGCAGACATACCCAAACAGTACCGAAAATCTTCAATATTATAAAAGTTGGGGTTTTTCACAGGAGTTGATAAAAACTCCAAAAACTCTTCAGTACTTGCTAAGTCTTTACCTCGAATTTTATTCGGATTTATATATTTCCAGCCAATTACGTATTTAACTAAAACCGGATCAATTTCCTGCCCTTTAAGCTCATAAAATGTTTCGGTTTCCGTCACAGTAACTTCTATTAATTTGTCCTTTGGTGGAAATTCCCCGCTTTTTACCGCATAAATCTGGCTTCTAGGGTCATTATAATAAGGTGAGGGATCAAGATAGAAGATTCCTTTCCCTTTATCTTTGTACCGGACATAACCCGTATTTTCCACCTTAAAAATAAGATTGTATTCGCTTGCCGCAAATTCATATCCACAGCTTCGGTCTTTTAACGGGGGCAATGCCATAGGATCACTCTTTACAGATTAATTACTTCCTCGTAATCTTTATACAACTTGCAGGTAGAAAAGATTACCAGTTTTGTAATTTTACCCGGTTTTTGCAACTTTCTCCAATTTTTACAACATTTCCGGTTTTTACAACTTCCCCTGTTAATAAACGAAGATGCTGCTTACAACATTATTTCGCGTCATTGATAATGTGTTCCAGCAAAAACGCGATCAAAAACTATTGCGAAAAACAGGTTACAGGTTACAGGTTACTTGCTGAATGAAGGTTTGATTCTTCATTCCTGCTTCCCATTCTCATTCTTCGGTTCTTTTTGAAAAACAGTTATTGTCCGGGTAAGGCTTCTATGTACTCTCTGGGAATAGATATTAAGAACCTTAAGCCCTGCCTTTTCTCCATATTCCGCTGCAGCTTTATCCGAAACTACAACTGCGATGCCTCCTGGCTTAAGGACACGCTCGATCTCACTAAGAGCACAGGAATAAAGTTCTTCCAGGGACCCTCCGAGAATTGCAGCCGATCTACCATAGGGTGGGTCAGTAACTACTGCGTTTATTGTTTCTTCCTTTAACGGAACCCTGCAAGCGTCTCCTTCCATCAGGGCATAATCCAGTTTAAAGGCTTCAAGATTCATGAGGGCACCCTTAACAAGTTTTTCTTGAGCATCGATTCCTATAACCCTTGCTCCCATAAGCCCGGCTTCAACAAGAATTCCTGCAGTGCCGCAGAAAGGGTCCATAAAAAGTTCTTCTGGCTTTATTCCTGACAGATTTGAAAGGGCACGTGCAACTCTCGGCATAAGGACGCCAGGATGAAAAAATGGTTTGTTCTGGGGGTTTCTGGCTTCATATGCACTTCTGTCAATAGAGGACAGGAGAGTTCCGAAAACGGCTTTCTCACTCAGGATCACCCTGAATTCTACGTCCGGGTTTTTCAGGTTTGCCCGAAAGCCTTTCCTGTAAATGCATCCTCCGACTTTTTGTTCCAGAAATTCACCTGGAAAATCTACACTGTGTTTGATTCGTTTCGCTCTGACCACAAAACTTTGTCCTTCCCTGATGTAGCCTGATGGATCAAAGGCTTCTGCAAGTTTCAGGATCGCGTTCGGAGTATTTTCGGAAATCCCAACAACCTTCAGGATATTGTGGGTCATTGCCAGCCTGCCAGTTATCGGGCCTTGAAGGATTTTTTCCACTTCCTCTTCTTTACCGGTTATCTCTACTACAAGGCACTGGTCAACGATAATATTGGGCCGAAAATCAAGTCCTTCTATTCTGAGACAGGCAAATATTTCGGCAGCGGGCAGTTCTTCATGTTCTCCAGAGAGTTCAAAAGCGTATAACATTGGTGATCGGAAATTGGTTGATAGTTATAATTTGAAATAAGATTTGTACCATAACAGTAAGGATCTAATATAAAAATCCGTGCGTGAAACGTGAGAGTAGTTATTAAAAGTAACTGATAGGGTTGGTGGTAGTTGTTATTTTTTTATGGATTTTAGAAAAGAAAATAACTGAGAAATAAGTTTTAGAATTGTTGATCATTAACTCTTTTACAATTCATTTTTAAGCTATTGCCTCATAAATGCTATGGCTGTCACCAACATAAGAATCATAAATGTGCTGGAAGACTATAATCACATTTCTCTTCATATACTTTGGGATTATATGATTCGGGCAGCCCTTTATCAAGTTCATCTTCAATTTCTTTTTTAACTGCGGCCACTGCCTATTGTTTTTTTCGCCAGTCTTCTGAATTTTTTCCAGATCTCTTGAAAGGTGCCTGCTGAATTCATAAGAATATCTCAAAGCTTTACCCCGAATTCCTTTTCAAACTCGTTTCCCGAAATAGTTCCTTCTTTTTTTATCTCGTCCAGTCTCTCAAGGTATTCTTCTCTTACAGGGTGCAGTTCACCGTCAATTAACTCAAGGCTTTTTTCGATTTCGAGAACTTTTGCTTTCAGGAAATCCAGGTCATCTGTAATTTTCTTTAGTAACTCTGTTTCGGTCATGTTCCCACATTGATATTTTGCGTCTGGATGATATTTATAAGTGGCTATGAAGGCTCCACGCAGGATTATTCAAAGAAATCTTCAACATCTTCAATAAGTAACTCTACGTCGTCTTCAAATCCCCAGCCTATTCCTTCTGACTTTTTTCTTATCTCAAAGAGCCTTTTTTTGAACCTGGGATAAAAGATTTTTCCTTCCGGCTTTTTTAAGAGGATACAGAACTTTTCGAGCATGTCAACAATTTTATCGTAAAATTCCTCATCTATATCCCCATATTCGTTGGTAAAATCCACTCCATTTTCAACATAAAAAAGCATCAACTCCAATTTCCCTTCAATGTTCCCCAAAGCTTTCCAGTAATTATCAATTGCCTTTTCAGCCACAGAATACCTGAGCGTTCCATGCCCCTTTTCCGGAAAAAACTCATTTTTTATTATTTCACGGTAAGCTTCCAGCACTCCAGGTTCAGCTTTTAGTTCTATGCTTCCTGCAAGCAAATATCGTTTGTTCTCCTCAGAAAGCCTGTAAAGATTCTGGATAATATCGATGAGTTCTTTTTTATCTGCTTCCTGAAGGGTCTTTTTTAAGTCAAACCACCTTAAATCTGAGTCCTTTATCATCTTGTGGCTCCCCAAAATTAAAATTATTCTCCTGATACTCATCTTTTATGCGAATATCCAGATCCGAAACGTCGATTTCTCCTGAAATGAATTTTGGGAGAAGAAGGTCACGGGTTTTCTTTAAGCATAGAGATTTTTTTGAATAATTTTTTATCATTTCAAAGAAGGGTACTACGATTTCGTTAAATCTTTCAACAATGTTATTAGGTGGAACACATATCAATAGATGATCAAAGCAATTGTTAGGAACTCTTTGTCTTCCAGAAGTACCTGTCATTGCAGTTACGGCTGTTTCTCTGACATATTCACTTCTTGAAAGGAAAAAAATGTAAGGTCCTGATTCTATAATCTTTGGCCCAAAAACAATAAATTCGGTTGATCCAAAGGCAGTTTCTCCATCATCAAGGAAATTAACAAAAGCTGTTTTTCCATTTTCTAAACTTGGTGTAATTCTAGCAAAAAGCGTGTCCCCGTTTTTAAATTTTGGGCCGAATTTATATTCTTCCTTTTGCCATGAGTTAATCCATGATTGCCATGTGTTTAAATCTGCCATGCTTACTTTCGTTGCAAGTTTTCCTTTTGAGAGCTTTCTCGATGGGTTTACATTAATAACTTCAGAAAATGCTTTTACTTCCCATCCCTCAGGAACCTCCCCCAATTCTGAAGAAACCATTTTTACTTTTTCGTGCCCTGGAAACCTGAACTTAACGAACCATTCTTCGTAAACCAGCTTTGCCATCTGTTCAAGGATTTCTATTCTCCGGATGTTGTTTTCGATGAGATCATCGTAGTTAGAAAGGATGGAGGAGATTTTGTTTTGAGTTTCAAGAGACAACAATTCTGGTAGTTCCAAATTGCGTATATCCTTCATATTTAAATGGTGGACTGTTGCTCCATTAGAAAATGATTTTATCTTTCCTTGGATCTCAGCACCTAAAAGTAAATAGACTAGATAATGTGGATTTATCTTTTTTTTATCTGTCCTTATAAGTACTGTTCTTTGCCCAAGACAAACTTTAAGGTTCTTTGGAATGATTGCAACATTTCCAACTGGAGCTTCACGGGCCAAGATTAAGTCTTCTGCTTGCGGAACAGCTCTTTTTGTCCATTTTCTATATGTTTCTTCAGACACTCTATTTACATTTTCAAGTATCAATCTACCTCTTCCAATGTTAGGAGTCCTTATTGAAGGGTATCCAGTTTCCTGTATTGGTGCTGTTTTGTGTTCACAATCTATCACCAACTCGCAAACATCTTTAAGTTTTATAATCTTTGTTTGCTTCATTCTGAGGAACCCTCCAAAAGAATGTAGAGATTCTCAGAAATCTGTTCTTCCAGTTCCCTTGCTTCAAGATTAAGCCCTTCAAGCTCTTCATTTAACTCTTGCAGCCTTTCAGTAAAATCAAAATCTTCTTCAACGGTTTCGGCAACCCCAACATACCGCCCAGGATTCAGGGAATATCCCTGTTCTTTGACCTC
>DUGT01000145.1:17767-19129 GCA_013331275.1 Methanosarcina sp.
ATCTGCTCGCCTGTAAATTCCCTGTGAGCCCGGTCGACCTGCGTAAAAATTTCCCTCGCGTCAATGAAGAGAATCTTATCTTTTCGTGATGTGCTGGCTTTGCCTTTGTCCAGGAACCAGAGAGTGCAGGGCAGGGTGACGGTATAGAAAAAATTTGAGCCGATTGAGACCATCACGTCAACGGCATTGCTTTCTATGAGTTGCTTGCGGATTTCGGCTTCGGTGCCCCTGGCATCCGATGCGGAATTTGCCATGACAAAACCGGCCCTGCCTTTTTCATTAAGAGCTGACCAGAAGTGCTGAATCCAGAGGTAATTTGCGTTATCAGTCGAAGGAATCCCGAGAGGGATTCTTTTGTCGCCTTTGACTTTTTCAAAATCGACTTTTTTCACGTTAAAAGGTGGGTTTGCCATCACGAAATCAAATGCATCTACTGAGTTGTGAATATCTTCGTAATAGGTGTTGCCTTCTTTAATGTCACCTGAAAGGCCGTGGACTGCAAGGTTCATTTTGCAGAGCCTGACGGTATCGGCTACTTTTTCCTGGCCGTAGATTGAAATTTCGGAACTGGCTTCTCGGTGTTGGTTTTCCACAAAATGGGCACTCTGAACGAACATGCCGCCTGACCCGCAGGCAGGGTCAAGAATTCTTCCATGGTAGGGCTCGATAATTTCCACAATCAGCCTGACAAGGGACGTAGGTGTGAAGAATTCCCCGCCTTTCTGGCCTTCGACCATTGCGAATTTACCAAGAAAATATTCGTAGATTTTGCCGAAAGCGTCGCCTTTTATCTCCGGGGGCAGTTTAAAGGCTTTTAAAAGGGAGACAAGCAGGTCATTTTCAAAAGATGTGTAGTTCTTTGGCAGGGTATCGGCCAGTTCAGGATTTTCGGCTTCAGTTGCTTCCATTGCGTCGTTTACGGCTTTTCCTGTGTTTTCGCTTTCTGGCAGGTTTAGCAGATAAGAATATCTAGCTTTTTCCGGAAGGTAGAGCACTCCTTTTGCCTGAAAATCAACTTTCGAGATTTCTTTTTTTCTTCTACGGCTGGATAAGTTGTTTTCCAGCTCCGGTTTTAATTCTTCTTCTGCCCTGGCGAATTTAAATTCGGCGTATCTTAGAAAAATTAGGCCGAGTACGGGTACGGAATATTCCGAGGCTTTCAAACCGGAATTAGCCCGAAGTTCATTTGCTACGTCCCATAACCTGTTTTCAGTTTCGTTATTATTACCTGCCATTTTCACATCTTTTTTTGAATTTATTTCTTCTTTTCATCGCTTTATTTACATATCTAAGTTGCCAAACTTAGCAATCTAATATATTTTAAAAAAGTTATATGTTTTACTCTGGCTATTTTTCGTTTAA
>DUGT01000145.1:19374-24224 GCA_013331275.1 Methanosarcina sp.
CAGAAAACAAGATTTCAACTTAAAAAACCTGTTTTTGAACCTTTAACAAAACCATAGCTCTGAAACGAATGTTCATTGATGTTTCAAGGTCAAAAAATCGTTTAGTTCTGCCGTCGTGACTAGATATAAGCTCTCAGATGTCTGTTCATCATTAAATGTAACTAAGGTAAAGTTAAGATTTTAAAGCCAAAAAAGTGTAACTATTTACTTTAAGATCGTGTTTGAAATGCGAAATCAGTAAATATTGAGACTTTGCCTTATATTATGATTAATTAAAGGCAGTCTTTTTTCTTTAAAACATCCTTTCCAGAGCTTCCCTGCCAGTCATTCCGTTTTCAATTCCAAGTTCCCTGGCGAATTGTGTAACTTCAACGACCTGGGCTTTGAGCATATCTTCAAAACTCTGTACGCCTTTTACCTTCGCTGCCGTATCCCCAAGCGTCTCTGCAGCACTTACATTCAGGTATCCGCACATCAGGAAGCCTTTCTCTGCCCTTATAACCAGAAGAGGGTATTTTTGCATCTCAAAGCGGAGGCCAAGAGCACACCCATTTTCAAGCTGAATCTGTTCAATAAGCATATTTTTCAGAACAGCTTTAAACCAGATTAACTTTTTGGACTATCTGATAAAACCATGCATAGATGCTTTTGACAAATTCCGGAGTTTTTCTGGCTTCTTCGGCTTTTCCGGCCTTCTCAACAGTTTCGGTTTTATTTAAGGTTTCGTTGGTTTTGTTTTTTGCAATTTTGTTTACTGTTCCATTAGTTTTGTTTTCTGCAGTTTTGTTTTCTTCAGTTTTATTTTCTGCATTTTGCGCAATGCTTTTTTCTCTTTCCTGCATCGCGGCTTTATAGGTTTCATTTTCAGAAATCCAGATGGTTATGTTTTTTTCCGAGCTGAAACTGCCTTTGAGCACCGTATAGTTGTTCTCGGATTCCTTACTTTCGTTATTAAGCCCTTCTGTCCTTTCGACATCAAAGCCTGCAGGCAGATTGATTGTGACATTTGAGTTCGGGGTGCCCATAAACCAGATATTCGTGTCCCTGTCGATCTGTTTTTCGAAAGTGTAGCTTACAGTTGCAGAACTAGTAATTAATGATTCTTTTCCAATCTTGCCCAGAGCATCTTCCGAGACTAAGTAGTCAATGTCTGTTACATTGACATATTCCGAAGTGCCATTAAGTTTCACATCAGGTTTGGCTTTTACGGATTCTTCCATTTTATTTCTGAGAACGGTTTCTGCTTTCAGGATTTCCCATGCATTAACAAACTTATCACTGTTTCCTGCTTCCAGGTCTATGAAACTCCTGAAAACAACAGATTCGTTGCCTGTAATCTGTTCTTGATATCCCCAGGTCATTCCATTTCTTTCCACTGTGATGTTATTGCTGGGGACAAAGGCAGCAGTACAGGGCTCTGCCAGAAATGCAGGCATAAAAAGGGTTATTAATAGAAAACCGGTTAAGAAAAGATTGTATGCTTTCAAGGCGCTCAACTCATGTTTTTTTTCTATGTTCTGGCTTTTTGCTAACCTTTACACTCTTCCTCTTCTTTATTTCCGGTTCATTTTCAATTTGTTTTTGATTTACTTTTAATTTTTTCGATTTA
Organism: Methanosarcina sp.; assembly: GCA_013331275.1. Lineage (GTDB taxonomy): Archaea > Halobacteriota > Methanosarcinia > Methanosarcinales > Methanosarcinaceae > Methanosarcina > Methanosarcina sp11020u. The sequence continues at coordinate 20,984 of DUGT01000145.1, forward strand.
CTTTCGATTATTTTCTATCTATCTTCGTCTATTTCCTATCTATCTTCGTTTATTTCTCTATTTTGTTTTCTCTTTATTGTCAATTTCGCTTTCTCTTTACTTTCGGATTTTACTTTGTTGTAACCTCGCAGCCATCCTGGGTTATTATTATGGTGTGTTCGGCCTGGGCAACAAGCCCGCCTGCACTTTCAAGAAGCACAGGATAGGAGTGAAGAATTCCTGCTTTTTCAAGCTGAAGTAATGCAAAATCCAGTTTTTCAGGTTTAAGCCAGCGTTTTGCAAAAGGCAACTCCCTGTATTCTTCAACCTGTTTCAGGACATTTCGGACTGCAGGCAAACGGACTGGCTTTTTCCTTATAAGGCTGTATATCTCGGACCAGTTCCCATCATGGACAGCACCAACTCCATCCGTTGCAAAGGGCTCGATTGCGAGCACATCTCCTTCTTTTAGAATTAATCCTCCTTCCATATGCCGGTTAGGAACAGAGGGATCATCGTGAGCTTCGTATTGGGAAAGCCCGTGACCTGTCAGGTTCATTATCGGGTTCAGTCCGTAGCTGCGAATACTGCTCTCGATTGCTGCTCCTAATTCCCCTGTAGAAATTCCCGGCTTTGCAAGGTCAATGGCTGCGGCAAGAGCCTCTTCGGCAGCTTTCGTGATGTCGGAATTTCCTGATAAGTCAACAGTTACAGCCGAGTCTGCAATGTATCCATCCACATGGACTCCGAGATCCAGCTTAACCATATCTTTTCCAAAAACGTCAGTATCTCCCAGTTTAGGGGTTGCATGTGCAGCCTCTTGATTTCTTGAAATATTGCATGGAAAAGCAGGTTTGCCTCCAAGCTCTATAGTCCGATTTTCAACAAATTCCGCAACTTGCAGCAGAGTGTTTCCTACTCTGACCATTTCCACGGCTTCAGCCCTGACAATTTTCAGAATCCTGCCTGCTTCCCTGTATTTCTCAAGGATCTCTTGCTTATTGTGCACATTATCGGTCATGTTACCCCTTGTGATGTTGTTATTTCTTGTGAATGTTGTTATTGTAATTTTATATAAGTACTGGAACTCTGATGATTATCCTGAGTGTGTTCCTTATGTGAGTTTCTAATTTTTGACTTGAACAGATGTTTCTGAACAGACTCTTTTGAACAGATTCTTTTGAACAGATTCCTTTGAACAAGTGCTTTTCAGTTCAAACGAATATTCTTGATTTTAACAAATATTTTTTCGATTTCAGAGGAGAACTTTTACTTTTAACGGAATATATTTTATTTGAGCAGGTTAAGTATTGTTATTGAAATATAAAAGTATAATAAATCCTTTCAATTGTAAATCTGTTATACTACAAATCTCTTTTCCAATCTTGTAAAGTTCTTACACCCTTTTTCCGTGACCAGGACCATATCCTCGATTCGTATTCCTCCTGTCTCAGGGTAGTATAGTCCAGGCTCGAGAGTGATTACATTGCCTACCTCAAGTGGAACCCCGTTTTCTCCGACTCCTGGAAGTTCATGTACATCGAGCCCTACTCCATGTCCTGTTGAGTGAATAAAACCTACCTTTGCGCCACTTCGGTAGGTGTCATAGCCATGCGCTTCGAAGAAGTCGCAGACAGCATTATGCACATCGGATGTCTTTACTCCTGGCTTGACCATTTCAAAGCCTTTTTTCTGGGCTCCAAGTACGGTTTCGTACATTTTTTTGAGCTCTTCCGAAGCTTTTCCATGCAGGACTGTTCGCGTCATGTCCGCAAAATAGCGTTTCGTTTTGCTCCGCGGGAAAATATCCAGGATAATTGGGACATTTGCACTCAGTGGGCCTTCCGTAGTCCCATGGGGGTTTGCCGTATCCTTGCCGCATGAAACAATTGTCTCTTCGGCTTCACACCCATAATCAAGAAGAGTATGATCTATAACCGAAAGCACTTTAGTTCCTGTCAGTATCTCTCCTGAGTGATAGAGAAAGCCATCCCTTTCGTCTGCTTCTGATATCAAGGCTATAGCGGCTTCCATAGCCTTTTCTCCGGCCATCTGGGCATATTTTATGGCTTCAAGCTCTTCCGGCCTTTTCGAGCTCCTGATTTTTCTGAACGGGCTTTTTATCGGGACTACGGAAAAACCTGCTTCAGTGAGATAATTCGATTCGAATACCGGAAAATCGTAAGGCACTGAGATTTTCTTAATTCCTTCTCCCGCAAGCAGCTCGGATATGCAGGCTGCATAGGCGATAGACGGATCTTTCTTTTCCTTCATCTTCTCCCTGTAGCCCAGGTCCTGCAATGTCCTTATTGTCGAAACTCTTGACTCGATTTCAGCTCTACCTTTCTCCATATCCGAAATAAAAAGTATCTCTTCTCCGGATGCTGTTTGCAGATATGCGAAATCGTCGGAAGCCAGGAATCGAGTTACATAATAGATATCGGAATTATGAAGGTTGCCTATCATAAGATAGGCATCTGTTCCTGCTTCTTCAAGGGCTTTCTTTATGCTGAACTCTGGTTCTGTCATGCAAGGTAATTCTGGCTTTGTGCATAAAGGTCTTATTGTCAGGCCTTCTGTCTTTCCATCCACAAAATTTCTTCTTTTATTTTATGGTTCAAAATTAGAAGCTCTTCAAGCAGCTCAAAATAATGATTAAGAGAGGCTGTCATTTCATCCGAAAACCTGAGAAAGCATACATATTTTCTTTTTCCCATCTCTTTTACCCAGGCTTTATTCTCAGGCTCCCCTTCTTCCCAGAGAATTTCGGTAGCACAGCCAAGGATTTTTCGAACGTTTGATGTCAGTTCCTTTAGAATTTTCTCTTTTTTATATTCAATGTAGTCCCTTGAAATATCCGGCTGAAATAGTGCATTTTTATGAATCCAGTAATCTTCGTGGTTTAGATAAGTCTCTACAATACCTGAAATTTTGAGGGACAGCTCTTTCAGGTCTAAGTTTGATTCCCCTGAGTTTTTGTTATAAAGTCTTAAGTTTTCAGGAAAAGCTGCGGTTTCTGGAGAGTTAACTGATATTTCAACTTCTCTTTTAATCCATTCGGAGGTGAATTTTTTGGTAGCCTCAATAAAAGCAAGAGCTTCAAGCTCCATTTTTTCTCTGGTATCTTCCAACTTTTCCTGTATGCTATCTAACTCTTTCCTGGAATCATCATATACGGCAGCTTCAGTCTCCATCTTGCATTCTTCCAATCTACTTTCTTTCTCAGGAACTAATTACGCTTCTTTCACAGGAACTAATTATG
>DUGT01000145.1:24337-25133 GCA_013331275.1 Methanosarcina sp.
CAGGAACTAATTATGTCATGAATTAACTATGCCATTTTTGTATCTATTGCGTTTACTTTAACTAGTGTTTGTAGAGTATGAGAACTTATATAAACTCAGATAGGTCTATAGCATATTTGTTAAGGTAAAAAAACTCACAAGAATACAAGGCGAAACTAATAAACTCTACTATTATACGCGGGATACCTATATCTTTTTTATTTATCCATTTTGTGGGTAAGATACAGGCTATGTGAGAAAAAAGGAAGCATTAAGAAAATGATGGAAGAGATACTCTATCTTGGAAACATAATTTTCTTTATTTTTTTATGGAGGATAATACTTCAGGTTTTGTTAAGTGTTATCCAAATCTTCTTGAAGAAAGACAGAAGACCCACAGGCGACGAATATCATAGACTATATAAAGAAAGTATAGAATGGATGACGCAAGAAAGTCGGAAATCTCACAGACGATGAATACTGCAGATTATCTGAAGATTATCTGAAGAAAGTGTGGTATAGATTCAGAAACGACAAGCTCATAACTTGAAATAAATCGAACAAAAGGAAGTACAAAAAGTACTCCTTTTATGTTCTATCTTACGATCTTGCTATATATTTCTCATTATGTCATTTAGGAATATGACGGAGATATTTCCATGACTTAGTTACCGATATCGTCTAAGCCCTGGTGGAGATTCTGGTAGTTATTCTGTATGATACATAGATTTAAACAAAATCCATGTATTTTTGCCGTTTTCATCCTAATTTTGAGCTAAAATTGAGGCTAAAACTGGGAAAATGCATAGATTTTAAC
>DUGT01000203.1:0-317 GCA_013331275.1 Methanosarcina sp.
ACGTTCAACCGTGTACACATGCCCACTTTTTCCTATGAGCTCTCCCATCACTGCAGCATTATATCCTGAGCCTGCCCCTATTTCAAGGACTTTATGCCCTTCCGAGAGTTCAAGGAGTTCACACATCATCGCAACCATATGTGGGGCAGAGATTGTTTGCCCGTGACCGATATCAAGGGGTCTGTCCATGTAAGCTGCTTTTTGTTCATATTCCGGAACAAACTTATGCCTTGGAACATGGAGCATAGCCTCACGGACGTTATCTTTCAGCAGCAGGTAAGCCTCAAGATCGTCTACAAGGCGCCTGCGCATTGCTT
>DUGT01000203.1:463-12440 GCA_013331275.1 Methanosarcina sp.
TTTTTTTTTTTCTTTTTTCTTTTCTTTTCCCCCTCCCTTCTTGGTAAATCACGCTGACCCGAACCTTCCCATTTCTTTCTCGCAAAAATTCTTTTAACGTATTTTGCAAGCACAACATCGCCTTTTCTGGATCGGAATGCCCCATCCCTTACCTTGATTTTACTAATGAAAAGACGTTTATTTCCCACTCTTTCTTCTGCTCCTACAACAAATTCATAATCGCCAGGCACACGTTTTTCAAGAACCTCGGTTTTTTCAGTCCCTGCCTGTGCGGAAAATTTTACAGTTACCTCATCAATGGCTCTGCCCCAGACTGTCTCGGTATCTTCTGCCCGGGCAATCTGGACCCGTTTTCCTCCTGCATCAAGAGCAGTAATCAGGATAGGTATAACTACTCCTGTTTCTTCGTCGTCTACAACCAGCTCATCGTCTACTTGCAGGATAGTCTCTGAGTCAAGTTCAGTCTTGTAGGTATTTGTGATATCCATTTTGCTGATTATCACTTTCAAACTGACGGATTTGGGGGTTTTAAGCTTTACTGCATGAACCTGCCCGCATTCCAAACAGCGAACAAGCGGACTCTGGCCCTCTTTCAGAACCTCATGCCCTACCTCTTCATCAGGAGAGCATGAGGGGCACTCAACTTCAATTTCTCTTGTCATGGTATAATCAATAGATGGATTCAAGATACTAAATACTTAACTTCTCCGGCGACATTTTCCCAGGAGATAGGCTTTATAATATTTTTCAAGTTTAATTGAATTTTAAGAGGGCGATAAAAAGAAAGATAGATTTCATCTAAATTTATTAAATTATTTTCTTATTTTAGAAACGGTGATCTATCCAAATTTTCATCAATACAAAAACAGAAATTAATATATTGCCTTTGAATATCATTTCACAACTGACATATTGAATTATTTTTATTTCCTTTTTCCATTAGAAAGAGTTTGTTCAATAAAAGTGACTACTCCCACGACTGAAGTCGCGGGCATCTAAGTTTTCGCTATAGACTGTAGTCCCAGTCTGAGAGTATTAATAGCGGCATTATGATCTCTATCAAGAGTAAGACCACAGTAAGGACAGCTGTGTATTCTCTCCAATAGGTCTTTTTTAACTTTTGATCACAGCCTGAGCACATGTGTGATGTGTTACATAGATTGACAAGCTCTACACGTTTACCAGCATATTCTGCCTTGTAAGACGTGATAGCTGTCAGTTTACTCCATGCTGTATCTGCGATATGTTTTGCGAGGCAGTGATTTTTTTGTCACTCCTTTGACATTAAGATCTTCAAAAGTGATCAAATCATAAGTTCTGATCAGCCCAAGACTCATTTTTTGTACAAAATCCTCTCTTTTGTTTGCGATTTTTTCATGAACACGCTGAACAGCTTTCAAAGCCTTTGCTCTTTCAGGTGTTCCTTTTACAAGTTTTGAGATTTTACGCTGTACTTTTGCCAGAGCTTTTTCTTCTGTAATAAAGAACCCTGTATTACTTCTTCCTGAATTTCCATCCACCATACAGGCAGATAAAGTTTCCTAATAATCCAAAACCTGGAGTAACTTTCTTATCACTCGATTTATTTCCATTTGAGTTCGTGGTTAAATTTCCATTTGAGTTTGTGGTTAAATTTCCATTTGAGTTCGTAATTAAATTTCCGTTTGAGTTCGTGGTTAAGTTTCCATTTGAATTCGCTATTACATCAGTATAGTTTCCCACACTTTGAAAAGCAACAGGGACATCAGTCACATTTAGTTTTCTTGCTTCTCCATCAATTATTGGATAAATTTCTTTAGAAATCGTCATCTTTTCTTCACTGGATAAATTTTCGGGAATCCCAACTTGCAGCCTAGTTAACTCTAATCCAAATGATCTAAGCTGACCTTTATCCATATACGCATCTGTTTTTTTACCAACGCATTTATAAATCAAATCCAATTTATTCGCCCATGCATTGTATTCATTTTCGTCTTTAAACAGAGGAATAGTTCCATAATTTGCAATATCTCCACCTTTGTAGAGGGGTTCATGTTTTTGTTTCATGTACTCTTCGATAAAATATATTTTCGATTCAGAAAGGTCCTTTACATCTGGGCTTAGTGGAACATCCGCCTTAAAATAAGTACCATACCCGAACTCTACAGGGATATCCTGTATGCCCATCTCTTTTGCAGAATTATCAATTAAAGAGTATATCTCATTCATCAACGATTTATCAACATTACCATATTTGAATAAAATCACAAAGTATCCCTTTGCATTAGCTCCACATGTTACTACCTGCCCATGAGGATACATGTATTTAGAGGCGATAGTACCTTTTATTTTATTACTAAGTTCTTCAAGAGTAGAGTTCCAGCTTTTCTTTTGTTCCATAGTTTCCAGTACAGGAAGTTTGCCATATCTGGTAATTACGGTGTTTCCGTACGAGTTTAAGCCCCAAAATTCGCGATAATAGTCAAAATTTACATTACTCACTTTAGAATTCAAATAATCACCCGACTGGAATGATTTACTATCAGTTGAATTTATTCCAAAAGCAGTACCTGTAGAACAACAAAAAATCAAAATAGCTGATAATATGAAGAGAAGTTCTCGCATTGCCATATAAACCTTCCAAAGCAAGTATGGAGTTCGTATGAACCGGGAAAGCACATTGAACTCCATAAACTCTTCTTTCTTAACTTCTTATAAGTTTTATGTCCACTCTCTCTAACAATGCAATTTTCAAGCGGATTTTGAGTCTGGATTAATTTCCAATATTTTTATTGATTAATGATTTGGCCATAAATTATTTATTTGAGTATTATGCCTTAACTCATATTCAAAAATAAATATAAAATAAAACATTATTCAATATTAGCATATTAAAGTCTTATTTAAGTCAATAAATAATAATTATAGACTTTTTTGCTTATATATTGTTTAATTCTGACTATACTGGTGTAATCAATTAAAGAGTTCGAAGGACGAGAACTTACCATTATTGTGCATGCACCTGAATAAATTGCTTTAACCTAGGAAATCTAAAAAATTAGATTTGGTGTTTTGTTGAGGTTGACGGGCTGTATCCCACCATTAAACTGACGGGGATTAGCCCTTATTGTTCTTAAAATTTTATTTTTTTGCATGATTTGAAAATGGAACTGGAAACCAGAGAATAGTAAAAAGTTTCTAAAACCATTAGTATTAACCTCCCTGAGAAAGATATTGTATATTAGCTTAAGGCTTTAGAAATTTTTTTATATTTTATATATTGAAAGGTCATTAAAATACACAAACAAAAGATAGATACAGAATCATGACGCTTAACTATATTAATATATACTACAATTATCTTGGATGTGATACTATGGTAAAATTAGATGAAAAGATGAAAACTGCATTTTCGAAGGTAAAGATTTTTCCCGTAGCTACGGCCTCAAAAGAAGGAGTTCCTAACGTGGTGCCTATAGGGTTCTGCCAGCTTGTGGATGATGAAACAATCTGGATTGCAGACAATTTTATGCTTAAATCCCTGGAAAATCTAAAAGAGAATCCAAATATTGCAGTTTACGTTTGGGGCCCTGATACAGGCGGCTGTTTCCAGATAAAAGGTAAAGCTGATATTATTGACTCTGGAGAAAAATTTGAAAAAATGAAAGAAATTGTGCATACAGCAAAACCTGGGCTTCCTGCAAAAACTCTCATCGAAGTCAAGATTAACGATGTATTCCAGTGTGCTCCCGGCCCGGATGCAGGAAAGAAATTACTCTGATAAAAACTCAAGTTATTCTCTGTAGAAACCCGATTTGAGATTACGATAAGGTTCTGTATAGTCTTCGGGAAACCAATATTTTATAAGTACGCAGCTGACTAAAAATAGATAAAATTCTCGAAGACTTTACATTTACTGACATATTGCCAGGCTATATATCGATGTGCTGACCATGGAAGAAGAATGGTGCAATTTTGAACTGCTTAAACCTGATATGGTTAAGATTATGTATATGTGAAATCTCTAATTCTCAGACAAAAAAGACTTTAAGAGAGTACAAAAAACTATCTCTATAGATTTTTCTTATAATTCTTTTTATACATTTCTGTATATTGTGTCCTATAATTACTTAAAAACATGAGGAGTTAAAAAGAATGGTAGATAACAAGTCTGAACATTCTAGACCTCTAGACCCCAATACTCTCAACTATTTAAGAATAAAGATGCTAGAACGAATAAGGCATGCAGTTGACGAAGGGCTTGTAAATACTTCTGATTCTCATTTACTCGAAGTTGCGATTGATCTCAGGACCTTGCTTGAAGATGTAGAAACTGAAATGACTAACAGAGGCATGAAGTTAAAAAATCTGAGTTCAAAACCTTCAGACAGATCAGGTAAAATGCAGAAACTTATGCATCAACAAAAACAATGAACTTGGTTTTTGTGTTAAAACGATAAGAAGTTAATTTAAGTTTAGATAACTTTCGGGACATACTATTTTCCGAGTTTTTGATTTATTGTTGCCAGCTGTCAGTAAAATTGATGTCAAATTTAGCAATCCTGGAGGAGACTAAAAAATTTTCTTAAAAGGCATCAGGTGGACTTTGCTATCAAAAGTTTTATTATAACGGAATGCATTGTATAACATCTCATAATTGAGATGCATCTCAAAATTAAGATAGGTGCCGACAGTGCCTGACATTGAATACCTCAAAAAACTCGCACTTATAGGAGCAGTAAATAAAACCATCAAAGTCTCATCGAGCGAGTTTCAAAAGCATACAGGAGCGAGCTCCAAAACCGCAGCAAGAAAGCTCAAACAGCTGGAAGAAGAAGGGCTGATTGAAAGGAAGATCGTTCCCGGTGGCCAGTTGATAATAATGACAGAAAAAGGGATTGAAGTTCTTAAGAATGAGTACGTCGATTACAGCAGGATCTTTTCTCCGGAACGCGAGATTCTCGAACTTAGAGGAAAGGTGCTCAAGGGACTCGGAGAAGGTCAGTACTATGTAAATATACCCGGATACCGGAAGCAATTTGAAGAAAAATTGCATTTTGTACCTTTCCCTGGAACTCTGAATGTACAGCTTTCTGAAAGCAGTTCACCTCTTAGAAATCTTTTACGTGAAATGCCGGCTGTCCGGGTAGAAGGTTTCAATGACGGAGAACGTACATTCGGAGGCGGGAAATGTTATCCAGTTGTCATTGGTGGTATAGAGGCTGCTGTAGTCGCTCCAGAAAGAACACACTACCCATCGGATTTGATTGAGATTATTGCACCTGTAAAGTTAAGAGATGCCCTGGGATTGAAAGATGGAGACAGAGTTGTGGTGCAGTTAAAAAAACAGGGAATGGAGAACCAGAAATGAGCGGAAGTACGGTTTACGAATGTCTTACGTACAGAAATGAAAATATCAATCGAGCGCTGGAAGCCCTGAGAGCCGGAAAAATGATCCAGATTTACGATTCAGACTCAAGGGAAGGAGAAACTGATCTTGTAATTCCTGCTAAAGCGGTCACTTTCAAAGACGTGAAATGGATGCGAAAAGATGCAGGCGGCCTTATATGTGTGGCTGTAGACCCTGTAGCATCAAAACAGCTCAGGCTGCCTTTTATGGCTGAACTTGTCAGGGAAGCCGGTAAAACCAGTGATGTGCTCGGGGAAATTGTAGAAAAAGAAGGCGACCTTAAATATGATTCTCATTCTTCCTTTTCTCTATGGGTCAATCACAGGGAGACCAGAACCGGCATTCCTGATAACGAAAGAGCCCTTACTATCCGGAAGATCGGAGAAATTACGGAAAAAAAGCTGTCCGGGGATGCAATTCACTTTGGGGACGAATTCAGAACTCCTGGGCACGTTGCACTGCTAAGGGCTGCAGACGGACTTCTGGACGACCGCAAAGGCCAGACCGAACTTTCAGTTGCTCTTGCCCGTATGGCAGGCATTGCCCCTGCAATGGTAGTCTGCGAGATGCTTGATGACAATAACGGAAAAGCTCTCTCTAAAGAAAACTCAAAAGAATATGGTAAAGAACACGGACTGGTATTTCTGGAAGGGCAGGAAATAGTCGACGCCTATATGACATGGACAGGTTCGGAATAAAAATTCTTTTTTCTTCCGCTTTTTTCATTTTATCTGATTTTTTATAGTCTTCTCTGCATTTTTCCTCTAACTTAACAATTAAATGGAAAATTTTGACATTGAGATACAAAAGCCATAAAAAATCATGAGATAGTTGAAGATAAATGAAACGATTATCTTAAAAAGTATGTAGGTATATCACAACTATATTAAACCACATGACGGACTTGAACCGATATTCTGCAGGTTGACATTAAATTTTGAGCATTTTACTTGATAATGTTACGCAACTTTCCAAGGAGATCGTCACATGAAGGATGTTTCGTTTGATAGGCTGGTACATGGAGCAGAGGGTAAGCCGCTGAATCCTTCAGACTTGTCAATTAGAGTTCTCTGGTTCGAACAGCGCGATCGGTATCTAAAATTTCTTGCCGATAAGAGCCTAAAAAACCTTAAAAGAGTCTTTAACATTTTGGGCAAAGCCGACAATGTAGACAGCCTCAGACTCGATCTGGAAGCGGACATACCGTTTGCTGGTGATATGTTCTCCAGAACCACACTAGGCCACAACGTCAGCGTAGGCGCTGAAACTCTATTCCTGTCGCATGGCGGGCTTTCGCTAAGCGACGGAGTCGTTATAGGTCAAAAGGCTTTATTGATCACGCTTGGGCATCCTCTTCATCCTAGCCAACGTCACTTGCACAAAATAGGGCCGATTGACGTAAGTTCTGGCGTTCTACTGGGAGAAAGTGTAATTATTGTCAATCGCGGAATAGCCGAACCTGTTACGATCGGAGAAGGCACTATTGTTCTTCCAGGCACTGTCATCACAAAAAATATTCCTTCCCACTGTGTTGTAGGCGGCGTAAATGAAATTTTACTGCAGGGCAAAGACTTTTTTCGTCCAATGGATAATCTTTCGGCACATGAACACCTGACTCTCAAAAGCCGTTTAACAACCGAGGGAATTGCGTTTTTGAACTTACAAGATGTCAGCACCAATCTCACCAAGTCATTTGATCTCCCATTGATGTCCGATGCAAAGATTTACAGAGTAAATAGCATAATGTCTTCAGACGACTTGTTTCTCTTTTTTAGCAATTCGTCAAAAGAAATTCTTCACAGATGCCTTATCCCCGGGCCGGTCACGATCGAAGGTGACATCCCAATTCTCAAAGAAAGAATGACAGTAAACCAAGGAATCTATATTCATACAGACCCTGGAGGCGCTTTGAACTTTTCTCCATGGGATTTGATAGCGCCAAGAGCAAAGATCATTTCCAAAAATGATGGAGTCATCGAATTCGATCCCGAAGTTTGGATTGGCGCTGGTGCAACGATTCTCGCAGACGGACAAAATATTAAAATTGGGAAAGGTTCAATCATAGCGTCTGGTGCGGAGATAACCAGAAATGTCCAAAATTGTACTATTGTTGCTACAGGTGGAAAGATAATCAAATACATCAGCGAAAAAGATATTATTTTCCATCTTCCCGCAGAATGGATGGATCCTACTATTTATTATGAAGCCTTCGCCGAAAATTCGGCTGTAGCCAGAAGAATGTCTCCGGAAGAACGAATAGAATATATTCGGAAACTCCTTTAAGGAATGAAGAAAATATAATTTCAAATCCTATGTGCTGAATTGTCTGTGATTGAACTTGAAAATTGGAATTATAGATCTACTTTCAAAGTTGAAATTTGAAGTTATTTTTCTACCATTCCTAAGCATTTGAATTATTTAACTGCTGAGTATATGGAAATCTATATTTTTTATTCTTTTTTGTCATACAACATATAGTATAAAGTAACAATCAAGATGGAAAACGGTTACAGAGTCCTTAAGACTCTGAAACCGAGAACGTCATAGCGAACGTCGGGCTCGTCATCGTAGCGACTCGCTGATCTGCACCTATTTTTGCCGCTCCAGCCACCCCCCCGTCTGACCCGCTTAAAGTTATCCCCTTCTTCCCATGCACTTCCATCAGAAGGAGCACTATTATAATTATCATGATATTTGTCCCGTACCCATTCCCACACATTCCCATTCATATCATAAAGACCCCAAAGATTAGGCTTCTTTTGACCAACAGGATGAGTTACACCGCCTGAATTTTCATCATACCACGCATATTCATTAAGTTTTGATTCATCATCACCAAAAGAAAACCTTGTTTCTGTACCAGCTCTACAAGCATATTCCCATTCAACTTCAGAGGCTAAACGATATTTGTAAGTATGTTCCTTCTCATTAAATTTATCAATAAACGCCTGAGCGTTATACCACGAAACTCCTTGTACAGGTAGATTTTCACCCTTGAAGATTGAAGGATTACTACCCATTATAGTTTCCCATTGTTTCTGGGTAACAGGATATTTACCAAGGTAAAAAGGTTTTTTGATTTTTACTTTGTGAATTGGTTCTTCATTTGCTTTTTCTTCTGATCCCATCATAAACTCACCTGCTGGGATCAAGACAAATTCCATACCTGTAGAAGAACTGATAAAGGTTTTATGAAAATTAGATACATTACGAACTTTAGGTTGTGCTAAATCTAATGACTCGATGTATGACTTCGCCAGAACCTCAAAAGCAAAAGCACTTGCATTACGTGAAGCTATTTCCTGAAAACCAGCTTTATCTGCTTTTTTCTTGTCATTAATTAAATCAGAAATACCACGAATTACCAGTGCATCTACTTGTGAGTTAGCATAAGCAGCCTTAAGAAAACCGTAGCCCTCCATTTCTACTGCCAATGTGTCTCCATAGTTAGATTTGATTAATTTATATAATTCAGAGGAGGTAGAACTTATCACTTTTCCACCAGCAGCAATAGGCTTGATGAATACATTGGGATGGGGATCGGGTATTAATTCGCCAAAATGTTGTAGCCAGTCATCTTTACGGGCTTCGGCTATTGCTCTATTTAGAAGCCTATAATTTGGTAAACCCAATTGAGGTCTTGGTTCAAAGGTATTCCCAGCTTTTCCTGACTCATATGCATAAACTTGGCTTGCAACTACTACATCACCAAGTTTCACATCCTTAACTCCGCCCGCTACTCCCACAAAGAGTATAATTCTCGGATTAAAATATTGAATTGCTCTTTCTACTTCCAAAGCTGCCTGTTCATTACCTGGACCAACCTGTGCTATAACCACTTCCCATTCTTGATCATTAGATGAAAAAATACCTTGTTCATAGATAGCTCCTTGAGGGTGTAATATTTCCTTAAGACACCTTAAGTGCTTACGAACTGCTCTATATTCGACAGGAAGAGCTGTAAATATAGCTGCTCTTGGAAGGTCTTCATTATTTGTTATAGTCTGAGTTAAAGATATAGTGTTGGTTATAGGAGTATCAACGACATGAGATACATCGGTTATTTTTTTTAATTCCCCTATCAAGGGTTTCTGGCTATTCTCAACTAAAGTTCCTTTTTTGTCTTGTGTACTTAGACAGGGAGATAAATTTTTTGGTAGTATCTGCTTTAATTTTCCGAGATCTGGCTTTATAATAATCCTTTGATCTGTGAGACGGGCATAAAGCTCCTTATAAACTTCTTCTGTATTTAGATTGTAGCGAGTAGCACTTTTAAGAATTATAGGAATATTATTTGAATCTTCAGAGGAGAAAATAATAGGAATAAACTGAGTATTTTTAGCTTCTTCATAAAGTTCTTGTGTTATAACGAATCCTTCAAAGTTTGATCCAAGACCTTTTCCTACTTCATCCTTACCTTTAAACCGTTTCTCATATTTTTCAGTGCAGACGACAAGAACGTAATCAGCTTCTTCTATTTGTTTGATCATCCAACGAGGCCATCCTTCAGGAGGAGAGATTTCGTACTGATCGATATTACAATCGATTCCTTCGCTACGCAAGCGGTTTGAAAGTTTCAAGACACGTTCCTTATGTTTGGGAGAGTCGTGACTATAACTGATAAAAACCTTAGAGCTCCTTGGGGTGTTATTATACTGGGTTTCTTGCTCTATCGATATACTCATGCTCTACTCTCTCAAGGCTTTAAATGAATTGGATGAAAGTAGTTTTTTGATTAAAATATATCAAATTATGATATAAGTGTTACTGTTGTATCCTGAAATGATTTCGCAGATTCAAAACTATATGATAGTTCAATACACGATACAGCAGCAGAAGACACGAAAATTAAACGTTGAGTAAACTCCAACTCAATTTTAGTAGTGAAAAATGATTTAATAAGGCTCTTCGTTGTTTTGTGTAGATATCCTCATTATATTCTCATAAAATCCAGCACGGTCTTGAATTGAAAATAGTATTATCCATAGAGAATGACGAAGAGCCAGAAAAAATTCGAGGTGAAGTAAAATAGTGAGTTACTTGTATACGATATATGGTTGTAATAAAAGAAATTAAAAAAAAGAAATAATTTTGGGATAAAACAACGTCGAATTTTATGTAAAAACAAGTCAGTATATTATTGATAGCTTCTTGATAGTCTTCAACCAAATTAATTATCTCAGAATTAATTTTCTTAATTGTTTATTATCCGCCGCCTGTTTTCCGGCTTCGCACATTCGACGTAAGGAGTCAGATTTATGTTACAAAAGTTCAAAAAAGTACAGCAAGTTCTCATTTATGTACTATTTCTGAACCTTGCAGTTGCGTTTGCCAAAATAATTTACGGAACTTTGACCAGCACACTGAGCATGACTGCAGACGGCTACCATTCTCTTTTTGATGGAGTTTCCAATATTATAGGATTGGCTGGGAGTTTCATCGGAGCCCGTCCGCCTGATCTCGGACATCCTTATGGACACCGAAAATATGAAACCGTAGCCTCCATTTTTATTGCTTTACTTTTGATCTTTGTAGGGATTGAGATATTCCAGAACGCCCTCAATCGTTTCTTTACCCCAAACGTGCCAGAAGTCACAGCTATAAGTTTTCTCATAATTCTCGGAACGATGTGTATTAACTATCTGGTAACACGGTACGAATATAAACAGGGTGAACTTCTCAGAAGCCAGGTGCTTATAGCAGACTCCATGCACACAAAAAGTGACATTTATGTCTCCCTCTCGGTTATAGTAAGTCTGGCTGCCGTCAAGCTCGGTTTCTCCCTTATGGACCCTTTAATAGCCGTAGTAATTGCGTTTTTCATTTTTAGGGCAGGATACAGGATTATTAAAGAAGGTTCAAGGGCCCTTCTTGATATGTCCAGAATTGAAGAGAAAGAAATTTGTGACCTGGTTATGGGAGTTGAAGGAGTAAAGGGATGCCATAAAATCCGAACTCGTGGAAGCATGGGAGATATCAAGGTTGATATGCACCTTCTTGTCCAGTCGGATATGCCACTTGAAGATGCACACCTTGTCGCTCATAAAGTCAGTAAAAAACTTAAGGGGGAATACAAAGATGTCTCTGAAGTGGTTGTACATCTTGAACCCTCCCTCCAGCGACCCCAAGGATCAAATAGCAAAAAAACCAGTTAAGATGCATGGCTGGAAACGTTTTCGGGCAGATGTTTCGAATTACGACCTGGGGTGAATCCCACGGCAGGGCTGTAGGTGTTGTGGTAGATGGACTGCCTGCAGGGCTTCCTTTCTCCGAAGTTGATATTCAGAAAGAACTGGATAGGAGGCGTCCAGGACAGAGTGAGGTTTCAACTCCGAGACACGAGGCCGATAGGGTTGAAATTCTTTCAGGAATTTTTGAAGGAATGAGTACAGGCACTCCGGTTTCTATGCTTATCTGGAACTCGGATGCCAGATCTTCTGCTTATGATGCTATTAAAGACACTCCAAGGCCCGGACATGCTGATTTTACGTATATGGTCCGTTACGGAATGAGGGACCACCGTGGTGGAGGCAGATCTTCAGCCCGGGAAACAATAGGTAGGGTCGCAGGCGGAGCTCTTGCAAAACT
>DUGT01000203.1:12595-12840 GCA_013331275.1 Methanosarcina sp.
GTGCTTGAACTTGGAGCCATCCGTGCAAAGCCTCTCTCCTTTGAAGAGATTCTTGAAAACGTAGAAAAGACCCCAGTGCGCTGTGCTGATCTTGACGCTGCCGGAAAAATGCTTGAGAAAGTTTCGGCCCTTAGGCAGGAAGGAGACAGTATCGGAGGCATTGTCGAGCTTATTATAAAAGGTGTGCCTGCCGGTCTTGGAGAGCCTGTCTTTGACAGGCTGGATGCAGATCTTGCAAAAGCCCT
>DUGT01000203.1:12974-13303 GCA_013331275.1 Methanosarcina sp.
CCTGCCGTCAAAGGTTTTGAAATAGGAGCCGGATTTGAAGCTGCTCGCCTGCGAGGAAGTGAAATGAACGATCCTTTCCGGATCGAAGGTGGAAAAATAACCACTTTGAGTAATAACGCAGGCGGGATTTTAGGAGGAATTTCAACCGGCCTGGACATTGTCTGCAGGGCAGCAGTAAAGCCAACCCCATCCATAGGAAAAGTTCAGCAGACAGTTAACCTCAAAACCCTGGAAAACACTGAAATAGCAATTAAAGGAAGGCATGATCCCACGATTCCTCCGCGAATGGTTCCGGTTGCCGAAGCCATGGTTGCCCTTGTGCTTGCCGA
>DUGT01000203.1:13400-22294 GCA_013331275.1 Methanosarcina sp.
ATGGTTGCCCTTGTGCTTGCCGATCATATGCTCAGGAGTGGATTTATTAATCCCAGTACTTTGCTGAAATGAAAGGATGTAATGAAACTGAATCCAAATCTACAAAATATCCATTGCAACTGATGCCATTGTAACTGATGCCAGATTGTCAGAAATGATTAGAATAGTTTTCAAAATAATAAGGTAGCTTTGCCTTTACCCATATTTTTTGTGACTCTCTACCCGTGTTTTTTTGTGACTTTCCTTTAGAATTCATTTGACAATAAACATTCTCCTTCGAAAATCCTTTTTAACTCTTTCTACCACAAATTCTTTTCAGGGCTCTACAGCAAATTCTTTTCTTTTCGTTCTTGAAAAATGATCTATTTTAACTAAATATTCTGCTTTTTATCGAAATTTCTTGTCTTTTCCAAGTCAGAGTCCAAAAAAAGTCAAAAAAATCTGGGGCTGGATTTCAACTTTTATTGGTAAAACTGTCATGTAAAGAGCCACAAAAGTATGAGGTTACAGTTTCCGTATCTCAGGAAAATAGCTACGGTCTATATCGTCATATAAGCTTTCTGTCCAAAGTCTCTAACAATTAAAGGTCAAGAAACAGCTATAATTGGAAGACAATGTGAGAAGAATAAGTTTGAAGATTTGGTTAGAAAAACTTATAAAGTGTGTGTTTAAATTAAATTATAGAGTTCAATTTATTTTAAAGTTATTAGTTATTGAATTTGTATTTACTTTTGCAGTTTCGAGGGATCTTAGTTGAAAATGAGGGCATTGATAGTTATCTGCTTGCTTATAGTATCACTGATACTTGAATCCGGTTGCATTGGCAGTAGCAGTGAGCCAGTCAAAGAAACAAAATTAGTTAATGAGACAAAGCTTGAGGATAAAACAAACAATCAAACTAGCTCATATAATTCCACCAAAAAAGATGTTTCTGTAGAGAACTCATCTGAAAAGAGCAAAAATTCCCTTACACTTGAAGGGCAAAGCTCATTTTCTAACTACTACAATAAGAAAAGTCTGCAGTTTGAAGCTGCAGTTCCCACTTATTCCCTACCTCTACAGGATTCCGAAATTGCAAATTATTATCAGTTTACCCAAAAGATTCCCCTAACTAACGAGGAAAGAGATTTACTATACAAAAACGGTTTTATTGTAATCGAAAATGGAACTACTGAAAACCTGCTTATAGCAGGGAAGACTTTGGTAAATGAAACTTACCTAGACCTAAAAGTGGCTGATGTTCCTATTTTTATCACATCTGACTCTCTTCTTCACCTTTATCATATCCAGTTTGATGAAACGTTAAAAAGAGTAGAGACTGAGGAATTTTATGACGATCTATGGAAACTTGACAAGACTCTCCTTGAAGCTTCCATAGAGGATTATGACAGCGCTTCAGGGACAGAAAAAGAAGCTGCAAGAAGAAATATTGCATACTTTGCCGTAGCTTTGAGCCTTCTTGAACCAAAACCTGAACAGATAGCAGAAGATTCGGGAATTGCAGAAGAAAATACACCCTTCTATTCTGGGAATGCGAAAGATTACAGTGTAGAAGTTCCTTCATTTGTAAAAGATGATGTTGAAGCCGAATTGAACTTGATAGAAGCGCATGAAGGTTCTGCTCTTTCTCCAATTTTTAAGTATAGTGAAGATTACTCTCAGTACATTCCACGGGGACACTACACTAATTCAGAAATCCTGAAGAACTACTTCAAAGCTATGATGTGGCACGGTAGAATAAGTATGCTCCTTCAGTCGGACGTGATTTCTGCACAAAACTCGGAAAATGAAGCGAAAATTCAGACCATTCAAGCTCTTTTGATTTCGGACCATTTTGACAGGGACAAGGACCTTCAGGCAAGATGGAACAGAATCTACAGCGTAACGGCTTTCTATGTAGGTTTTTCCGATGACCTTGGACCCTATGAATATGCAAAAGCTCTGGATACTGTTTTTGGGAATAATAGATACGGGGTAAGCTTCGACAACGAAAGTCTTACAGCACTGAAAAACGAACTTGAAAAATATGAAAGCCCAAAAATTTACGGTGGAACAGGGAAAATGATTCAGGAGGGCTCTGAAACCGAAAACAAAACTCTTGAGGCTACAAAAGGGTTCAGGTTCATGGGTCAGCGATACACTCCAGACTCCTATATTCTCCAGAAACTAAAACCTCCTGCCCTGAACATCATGGACCTTCTAGGTTCTGAAAGAGCAAGAGAACACTTGAAAAACCAGGGTATTTCCGAAAATGAAGAATACAAAAAAGCTCACACATCTTTGGAAAATGAATTTGGAGCTTTTGACGAAGAAGACTGGAATAAAAACCTTTACTGGGCTCAACTGTACACTTTAAAGCCTCTTCTTGTAAGCTATCCCGAGGGCTATCCCACTTTCATGCAGACCAAAGCCTGGGAAGATAAACAGCTTAATACAGCACTTGCTTCCTGGACTGAGCTCAAGCATGATACTATTCTCTATGCAAAGCAGGAATACTTTACAGGCCCTCCCCAGATACCACCGGAAGAAAAACCTGTTCAGGGATATGTGGAACCAGTGCCCGAATTCTATGCAAGGATGCTTGCCCTTACAAAAATGGCACATACCGGACTGACTGAAATGGAAGTGCTTGACATGCAGTCTGATGAAGATTTTACAACTCTTGAAAACACACTTGAAAAACTGCTGGAAATCTCGATTAAAGAGCTTGAAAACAAAGAGCTAACAGATAAAGAGTATAAGTTCATCAGGAATTTCGATCAAAACATATCTCCAATGCTTGAGAATGTGGATATAAAGTCTCAGAACTCAATTCTGGTTGCGGATGTCTGTACATCTCCTGCTGGAGTTTTAGAAGAAGGGACCGGAAAACTGAATCTCATAATAGTAGCCTATAAACAGCCTGATGGAAGGATTGTTCTCGGAGCAGGCCCTGTGATGAGTTATTATGAGTTCTGGCAGCCTCCTGGGCAGAGGTTGACAGATGAAGAATGGAGAGAAGACGTTTTCGAAAACAACTGTCCTGAAAGGCCAGATTGGGTAAAGTCCTTTAAGGTTTAAAAAATACTGTCATGGATAATTAATTTTTTATGGATAGTTGATTTTTTTCACCTATTTTTTCATTTTAAGGGTCCTCTTGCGCAGTCCAGAAAAAACACGTAATGTGCCAGATTTTTAAAACTCGAAAAGGCAAGTACAAAAATTAAGAGGCAGAGAGGTAAAAGAGGGATAATTCTGGAAGGAAGTAAATTGCTTTCGCTAATAATTATAGGTTTATTCTCGGCAATTTTTCTTTTATCCCTCTATGAATCCGGTGATTTGTCCTGGGTTACAAATGATGATATTGGTAACTGTGGTGGAGAAAACAGACTGTCTCCTTCAGATGTTATGCAAAGAATATATGAAAATGATAGTGATTTCCAAAACCTGACAAAAGGGAACTATTCAGGCTCAGGTGGAATCTTCAATGAAACAGGGAAATCCGTAGAATATATCCAGGTCAACGGCTCGTATATTCACGAAGCCACTATTAAGATGCAAAACGGGACATTAAAAACCATTGGACCGGATAGCTCCGAGGAAAATCTCTACAGAGAAGCTGATTCTCTGAACGGGTCCATAATATCCATTCACTCACAAATGACCGGGGGAGAATTCTATATGATAACTATTGACACACCGAATGGGACCGTGAAGTCGATTGAAAAGGTGGATGAATTGCCTGAATGGACTACAGAAACTGTAATTGAAGAAGTTTCGGAAGATGAACCTTAAGATGTACTCGGAATCATTGTTTCAGGAAAAACCATCTATAAAGTCTCAAGGTGCTTTTTTCTCATATAAAATACTGACAGCAATTATGCATGAATTGTTCAATGATCTGGTCAAAAACTTTACAATTTATATAGTACACCTTTGAAAATATTCAGTTGAAATTAAACATATAAACCCAAATTTAATTATTGAGAGGTTTCATTGTATGAAAGAGACAACCTCGATTCTAAATAAAGCTCTGGATGTAATCGGAATTTTATTTGGACTTATATTATTTTATTCTTGGATCATATTTATATATAGTGTAAAAATGTCATTTTTTTCAGAAAGGACGGTCGTAAATGGCAATGAAATAACTATGGCTCCGAATTGGGGTCAAATAGATCAATGGCTTGGGGCAGGTCTTATTTTATTTTTTGTAGTTTTTGGACACTATTTATTATGTAGTAAGAATATGAACAGAATTGAAAAAAATAGTGACATCATTGGTATAAAAAGCTCATTAATAGGCTTTATTCTGTGGCTATTTATAACAATAATTACTTTCTTATTTAATATTACTATTCCTTATTCTCTCAATATAGCTGGTGGGTACATTATGTTAATTTTCATTTATTTATTAATGAGAAAGAATCTATATGCAACTTCAGATTTCGAGCAATAACAGAATAGTTTTGGCATGTTATTTACATTATAACATTTTGTCTTCCTTTACATATACTCAATCGGTTTCCATCTCCATTCAACATATATAGAACCAAAGTAGTTCGTATAAGATTATATTTTACATTCATGCAAATTGAAGCCTGGGAATAAGCAACTTGGCACATTCCTTGCCTCCTGGACTGAACTCAGCAAACCTGTAGAATAAGAGAAAAAAACACTGGATATATTAACAACTCAGCAGTAAAGATTCCGAATCTGGTAATGAAGTACCTCAAATGAATATAAATCAAATAAGAATGACTCTGCTCCAGGTTTTGGATTATTAGGGAGCTTGATTTGCCTATATAACGGATGAAAGCTAAGGAAAAAGTAACACAAAGCTGAACTCATATCTTAATGAACTCTAAATTGAACTAAATATTTCCATATAATAAGAAATTAGGTCTTTTCTTATTCTTTCGTAAGGAGAGGAGTGCAAATGCAGAATTATAAAAAATTACTTCTGTCTCTATTGTTCATACCCTTAACTGCAATCGCTGGTTATTATTTGTTAACATTTCTTCTTGTTGGTCCGGCAGAGGAGAATTTTTTTGAGTTGAAAAACCACGATGCAGGAACCCACGAAGTATCGGTTGAAATATTCAATTCGCATAATGAATCCGTATTTAAGGAATCATATAAGCTCCTTCCAGATGAGTCAGTCTCAAAAACAAAACCGTTTAATCTTAAAAACTCTTTTGATCAGAAAAAGTATACATTCAAAGTTGTATTAGATAACGGAGTAGCAGAAGAAAAAGCTTCAATATCTTTGCATCGTTGGAGTACAGCCATTATAGATATATACTGGGATAATGAAACACCAATAATGATAGGTGTAATTACGGTTTAAGGACAATTTATACTATTCCATAAGCTTGCCAGTTATCGAATTTTTTTACTTTCCGTTACTTAAGTTATATTTGCAGATCATTGAATTAATATAGACCCTATAAATCCGACTTACGACATCCGTGTTCATGTAAGTGATTATCGACAAGGAACTTCGTATCTGTTTACTAACAACAATTTTACTAACGATATTTTTACTAACGATATTTTTACTAACGACTTTTTTACTAACGACATCTTTCTTGAAAATATTTTTATTAAATTATCATTTTTTCAGCTATTCATAATATTTTTGGATATACAAAAACTATAAATAGTTACTGTTACATTTCATGGCCAAGCAAAAAATTAGTATATCCGAAAATATTGTGGTGGTACAAAGGTGACAGAAATCATCGATAAAATCCTCAACATACCGGAAATAGGTCAGAGAGCTCGCATTACCCGGATAAAAGAAAAAGGTAAGGTAAATTCTCGCAAGCAGCCTCTTGATATAGGCATGGTTTCAGGAGCAATCCTGAGCGCAGCCAAAAAAGCCCTATTGGGAGACTCTGTTGATATTAAGTTGAAAGAAAACCTATCTCTCAGGAAGCAGGAAGCTGAAATTATAGTTGTTGAACAGCTGGAGGGTTTTAATTTGGCCACACAAATGCCTCTTACGAATCAAGGCTCACTTTACTTATCATATCAACACGGGAGGAATTTGTAATGATGCCGTTAGTACTGGCACAGATTGGAGAATCAAATCATATCAAAGCGTTTTGGGGACAGGAGAAAATAAGAAATCATCTCGAAAATCTTGGCTTCACCGCTGGTAGTGAAGTATGCGTACTGTCAAAAACATTCGGTAATGTGATTGTAAGCATAAAAGATAGTCGAATTGCAATCAGTGAAGAATTGGCTAAAAAAATTATGGTATAAAAATATTTCAAAAATTTCAAAATATTGCTAAAAAAGAGGTTTATGAATATGGCATCGTTGAGAGAAGTACCATGTGGGCAAACCGTCACTGTAATAAAAATTTGTGGGGAAGGCGCTCTCAAGCACAGGATAATGGATATGGGCATTACAAAAGGAGTGGAGATTTTTGTACGTAAGGTAGCTCCGCTTGGAGACCCGGTTGAAGTGAAAGTAAGAGGTTATGAGTTATCTTTGCGGAAAACTGACGCGGAAATGATAGAAGTAAAATAACACGCTAAAAATGAGAATGAAATTTCCAATTTTAGCGCACGAGGTTAAGGAAACTAACTTTAGATTCTTAAAGGAGGCATAAAGTTTGCCAGTCACAATAGCGCTTGCCGGAAATCCGAATTCCGGCAAGACCACAATGTTCAATGCCCTTACAGGATCATCGCAGCGCGTCGGTAACTGGCCGGGCGTTACGGTTGATAAAAAGGAAGGCAGGCTTAAAAAATATAAAGATGTAACGATAATCGATTTGCCGGGTATTTATTCTCTTTCTCCATATACATTGGAAGAAGTTATAAGCCGAGATTATCTGGTGAATGAAAAACCGGATGTAATTATCAATATTGTTGACGGGTCAAATATTGAACGAAATTTTTACTTGACTACACAGTTACTTGAAGTGGGCATTCCAGTAGTGATCGCTCTTAATATGATCGATATTGTAAACAAAAGTGGAGATATAATTGACATTAAAAAACTCTCAGAAACTCTAGGTTGCCCGGTTATTGAGACATCCGCGCAAAAAGGGACTGGCCTGGAAGAGCTTACTAAAAAAGCGATTGAATTGGCAAAATCCGGAAAAAAGGGAACTTTTAAACGTCAATTTTCGAAGCCGGTAGAGTTTGCTCTGACCAATATTGCCGAATTAATCAAAAATAATGTGCCAGATGAAAATCTTCGCTGGTATTCCATAAAGTTTTTTGAACGGGATGAAAAGGTACTAGAGCGAATCAAGCTATCCGATGTTATAAAAGGAAAAATCGAGCAAATCATCCTTGCCTGCGAAGAAGAGCTTGACGATAACAGCGCATCCATTATCGCATCAGAAAGTTATGAATATATATCCGATGTAGTACGCTCCTACGTAAAGAAGTCCCGTTCAGGCATGACCTTCTCCGACAAAATTGATTCCGTTGTTACAAGTCGCTGGCTTGGTCTTCCGATATTTGCTGCAATTATGTTTTTGGTTTATTATGTGTCAGTTTCAACTGTCGGATCATATGTTACGGATTTTACCAATGATATGTTTGTTGGTGAATGGATACAAGCACCACTTGCAGATTGGCTTACATCAATCGGAACAGCAGAATGGATGATCGGCCTTATTGTGGACGGCATCGTAGGAGGCCTCGGCGCAATTATTGGATTTTTGCCGCAAATGCTTATCCTGTTTTTCTTTCTTGCTATTCTGGAAGACAGCGGCTACATGGCGCGTATCGCCTTCTTGATGGACCGCATTTTCAGGAAAATAGGTTTGTCGGGAAAAAGTTTCATTCCATTGCTTATCGGCACGGGTTGCGGGGTTCCTGGCATTATGGCTGCAAGAACTATTGAGCAACAAAATGACCGACGTATGACGATTATGACAACCACTTTCATGCCCTGCGGTGCAAAACTGCCTCTTATCGCACTTATTTCCAGCGCTGTATTCGGCGGTACATGGTGGGTAGCACCTTCTGCTTACTTTCTTGGTATAGGCGCAGTGGTTATATCCGGTATTATTTTAAAAAAGACAAAGTTGTTCATGGGTGAGTCATCCCCGTTTGTTATAGAATTACCCGCTTACCATATCCCAATGGCCGGTAACGTCATCCGAAGCATGTTTGAACGCGGTAGCTCATTTGTTAAAAAAGCTTTCACAGTATATACATTAGCAAGCATTCTCGTATGGTTTGGCGCCAGTTTTGGCTTCGTAAACGGAACCTTTGGATTAGTAGACAACCTTAACAACAGCGTGCTACATAACATTGGCAATTCTTTAGCGTTAATCTTCGCTCCCCTTGGATTCGGTCGATGGGAAACCACTGTGGCATCCATTATGGGTCTGGCAGCCAAAGAACAGGTTGTAGGAGTATTTGGCGTTCTCACATCCATTGGTAATGAAGATTTGGCTCTTGAGATGGTTGATTCTGCGAATGTTGGAGGATTGTCTCCGATTGCGGCCCTATTTTCAAGTGGAATTGCTGCTTACTCCTTCCTTATCTTCAACTTGCTTTGCGCCCCCTGCTTTGCGGCGATGAATACTATCCGTACCGAAATGAACAACTGGAAATGGACGGTATTCGCGATAGGTTACGAGTGCGTATTTGCTTATGTTATTGCGCTGATTTTTTATCAGCTTGGCACGTTCTTCAGCGGTGGCAGTTTTACCGCAGGAACAGCGGTAGCGTTTATTCTTCTTGCCGTACTTCTCTTTATGTTATTCAGGCCTGCACCAAAACAACATGATATTGAAAAATCCGATTCCAACTTATCGGTAACTGCGGGGGTGAGTGAGTGATTGCCTGGATAATTGCCAATGCTGCAACAATCCTGATAGGTACACTCCTTCTAATCTTTGTAGTATTTACCATACGGTATACAATCAGAAAAGCGAA
>DUGT01000203.1:22565-25490 GCA_013331275.1 Methanosarcina sp.
GAGGAAACCTGGTTTATTGATTAATTATCGATGTCTGGGTGGTATTTGCAGAAGAATTTGAGGAATGGGCGCCGATTGAAGATTTCAAACCTGCTCTGTACCTTGGCTTGATATTTCTTGCATATACATGAGCTGGGAAAATAAACTCAAACTTATAAGCAATGAGGAGGAAATAGATCAATGGTACTGGGATACATGTACGTGTTAAAACAGATAGCAGAAGTAGAAAAAAAAGGCAATATATCTTTGAGTGAGATATCGAGACATCTGAAAATGAGTACGCAACAGCTTAAAGGTTTGCTCGAAATAATGGAAAGAATGGGTCATGTTGAGAAGGTTCAGGACAATAACTCCCTTCTCTCTTCTGTCTGTTCCGATTCATGCGAAAATTATGGATGTTTCGGGTTTTTAGAAAAATCTACTATTTCAACATGTACGGTTTACAAACTGACCGAGAAGGGAAAAAGGATATGTCATGAACAGACAGTTGTGTCTGAAATCTCCTGAGGAATAAAAACCGGAGAGTGCCGAATAGTTTATATGACAACCGGGCTCAAAACGTCGACACTGTAATACTTGATCACAACAAACATTTTTGCGTACTCTTTTTTTAGTAATTACAATACCAGATATATTTTTGGTTTCAAATCCTGTGCTTACATATCTGCTGCCTGTTATTATCGCTTACTTTTACGGATCAATTTATATTCTGCTTCTTGCAAGGGTCCATCATCAACGATTACTCACTATTATTTTGACACATCACGGAATCATCTTTTCTTAATCGAGCACGTTCACAGGACTTAACATTTCATAGAAATTATATAAGATTTTGATGAGATTTGGTTGTGTCTATATAGTGAGCCTATCCCAAAACCTTGAATTTTGAATACTCGCTAAAATTTCCAACATGAAAATAATATAATAGATTTGGGAGTGAAATTGGTTTTGGGATGAGCTCAAATTATTTTGATTAGATTTGATCGCGTCCATGAGTTTTAATCAATTCAGAATGACCAATTCGTAATGATCAATTTAGAAAAAGTGTGTAAAAATGTGTATGTCTCATGCATTTAAGATAAATGCATAGGTTCTCATGCATATGATTCTCAATAACTCACTCCTAGTATCGGACTTTAATATTTTATCATAATTTTTAACGTTAATTGTTTCAATAGAAAATATAGAATACTTCATCAAACTCGTTAGGTGAAGGTGACAGCTTTTATCTTCCACCCACCAGTCTATGGCTGTAGAGGAAAGAGACTTGCGTCCTTAATTAACTGATTTTCCTTCCCGAATGGTTTTCAGATCTCTGACCGGACTTTATTTCAGAATAATTCGTAGAGTCTTTAAGATCTTGAACAAAAAACAAAGTAGAGTTTTTTTTCGCATATACAAATAATAATCTGTTTTACAAATGTTATTATACACTCAAACAATGTTTTATATTAAGCATAATATTCGGTTATCCGAAAATTATATATACTATCCAGTTTATTTCACATATATAGTAAAGATTGGTAAGACAAAATATATTATGCCAATATAATAAGAATATCAAAAAGTAGATAGAGCACTGAACACGCTGGAAAACAGGCCAAAAATCCATATTGCCCGTAGGTGACTTTTTAATGGATACTTTTGGAGACTGTTTTGACTGTAACCAAAGAACATCATTACAGGTATTAAAGAACCTGGCGAGTTCAAGCTGAACAATATAGCCTATTTCTTGGGAAATGGAGGTGAAAATGGAAGTTATTGAAACGGAGAGAGATTAACTTATCTTTTTGTATGCCTCTTAAAAAACTGTCTGTAAGATATTACATAAATGCATAAATGTGAAGTTAGTAGGTATGGACCTTAGAAAGCGGTTAAAAGCTGAGCTGTGAGATAAATATCCGAGAAGTGTGCCAATTTCTGTAAAATCAAAATATGAGAAAATGCCATATACAAAGAACAGACCACAACCAGTACTCTAAAATTTGATTTCTAATTTACAGCAAATTTATAACACTGGAATATTTTAGAACTTTATAAAAGTTTCTATGTATTCCGAAATCTCGGAATTGAGTATTCAACAGCTTAAATGAACGCTTGAAGGTTTGCCAGGTGATAGAAAAATTGAGCGCGTTGAAATGTAGCAGGTAACGGTTCCGTTCCATTCCTCCTGCTTCGATTCTTGCAAAATGCAGGTTTGAGATGTTTCGGAAAAAACTGGCTTCAACGTTTGGTTTATATGAACTCAAAAAAAGGAGAGTGCTATAAACAGACAAAAAGAATATGAAAAAGATCAATAAATGTGGACTGTAGAGTTCAATAGCCAAAGTTCCTCCTGAACAAATGCTGGCAAATAGACCACTCAGTGAATCACTCTATGGGATCAAAACTGAAAAATTTACTACATAGCTTTAGAACATTAGGGCAACAGGTTTCAAACATAGGCTTTTGAACTCTTCAGGACCAATGGAAAGGAAGAACAGAACAGTGATACCTCCTATAACTTGGACACACACTCCCGGAAAAAAATCCGTTCTGTATCTTCCTCGATTAGAACTTCTACACTACTTGATCTCCTAAACTGCCTCATTAAGTATAAACTCTAAATTTGTGCTCAAAAATGGTGATATAAGATGAAACACGAACTGGAAGAAGTTGAGAGAGACTATATAGAACTCAGAAAAGAAATGGGGAAAGAGTAAAACGGAATAAGAAGTCATATCTGAAAATAAAGACGTGTTTACAAACGTATTGCTGAAAAACAGAACTTACTCCTTCTGAAAAACGATTATCTGACTGTTTCCTGATAATACTTTAAAAATAATTTAAACATTAGATGATTTACAGGAAAAGCTTATTGAAACGTTCTCACTATTCAAGCTTCAATTCCTCTTTAATTCAGCTAATTACCCTTTTGTTCAGCTA
>DUGT01000203.1:25689-31236 GCA_013331275.1 Methanosarcina sp.
ATTACCCTTTTGTTCAGCTAATTTATCTTTGTTAAACTAATTTACCTTTGTTAAATTAATTAATTTTTGTTAAATTAATTAATTTTTGTTTAACTGATTTATTTTTGTTGATTTTTAATCTATAATTAGCATTTAAGAATGTATCCTCTTCAAATTGTATGGGTAAAAAGTAAATTTCATATATTCACGGAAAAACTCAAGAACTTAGTTAAGTCAAGAAAAACACGTTCAAAAAGCCGTTTAATTTCATAACTGTATGATGAAATTGCATGATGATTATCCAGTTAGAAATTTTTCCCTTGAATTTGAAGAGGATATTTAAAAACTATTGTTTATATAGATGGCACCCCTTCAATACAGTATCCTTATATGTCTTTTCTGCATAATTAAATATAATAATCGAATAATATTCGATACGCAAAAAGGGTTTGAGTTTTATGACAACGGAGAGAGATGAAGATTACCTGAAGATTATCGCTTCAATTGTTGAAGAAAAAGGATATGCCAAAGTTAAAGATGTAGCGAAAGAGCTGGAACTCGGCCCATCGACTGTAACTGGTATGTTCAAAAAACTCGACAAGGAAGGTTACATAAATTATGAAAAATACGGAGGAGTAACCCTCACAGAAAAAGGAACCGAAATCGCACATAAGACTAAAGAAACATACAGCATGCTCAAAGAATTTCTCATGCATCTCGGAATTGACGAAAAAATAGCAGAAGAAGATGCCTGTAAGATTGAGCATATCCTTAATCCAAAAACTGCAGAAATGTTTAAAAAATTTATAGAGTTTACAGCTCAAAAAGACGAGCCAAAAATCTGTATAGAACATTTCAGGTATTTCGCCCAAACCGGAGAATATGTGCTCTGCTCCCCGGAGACCAGAGACAAATGCCCTGTTCATGGAAAAAAGAAGTAAAAGATGTTAATTTATCTTTTTGGAATTAAAAATGATTATTTTTGATCAATAAGTTTGCAAGTTATTGAATTTGGATTTTCCAGGAATTATGTTTGTGTTCATTACTTCGTTATAAAGGACTTTATTTGGAAACAGGCTATCAATGGACCTGGGTGGAGCAAACACTCTAAATGTTGGATCTTTAGCATTGAATATTTAACATTGAATATTTAACGTTGAATATTTTCTTTTTACAATTTTTCATATGAAATAGCAGAATATCAATATTACTTTATTAATATGACCTTTCAAGTTTTAAATCCAGATCTTTCAGGTTTCAATAGAATTAATACCTGGTAATTAATCTGAACTTTAAATCTCTGGTAAAATTAATCTGAACTTTAAATTCCTGGTAAAATTAATCTGAATTTTAAATCCCTGGTAAAAAATCTGTATTTTATTTGCTCCTCAAGCTATGATTTTAACTTTCCAATTATCGTTAATTTGTAAATCTCATTAAACTGTGAATGCTATTAATAAAACAGCTAATTTATGATCGCCATGACAAATACACCAAGGCTTATCGCATGGGAACTGACTGCAGGATGCCCTGAACTGCATACACTGCAGGGGAGCTTCCACCTCCTCCGTTCCAGCAGGTGAACTGGTTTGAATGTCAGTATAAATAAATGTAGAGTCGTCCGTAAGGTCATGAAGTTCGTTTCTTTGCATTGTGAAAGATATCTGCAATAACTGTAGCCTTATAAGTTTTCTGTCCATAGTCTCAAACAATCAAAGATCTGTGGATAGGTATGGATTCAAAAAAAGTGCAAAAACAGTAAGCTTGAAGATTTTCATCAAGAAAAATCCACAAAGAACTGAAGAAATTAAGTTATGAAGTTTAGATCAACTTTCCAGGTTCACCTGAACTCCACATGTCTAGAAGCACGATTATGTTAGCGTTGCGTATATAAAAGATTCAATATGTGTTGATATTATATAAAACTATCCAAAGGGCTTAAGCTAGTGCTCTAAGAAATGCTGTTCTGGGAAGGTGCGGACGACAGAGTGGTGTAGCCTTCCAGGCTACCTACCGAGCCGGCAGAGATTTCGGCCTTAAGAGCAGTTAAGTCCTTACAAACGCCGCAGCCTGGGTGGACGGCGTTCTTGGTTTTTCAGTAGATAGATTTTGAGTTAGTTATCGAAAGCCTTCATTGCTTTTTGGGTTATAACAGATCCAATCACAAATATTCAGGATGCCAGGAATTCTGAATTTCTGCAAAATCATATTTGCATTTTTGTGAAGTCTGCCTTCCCTTTACAATACCAAAAAAGCATCTCTCCCCATTCAATGGCCTTCGAGTCAGAACTGAACAAGCCTGTGCTTATGTCGTACTCAGCGCCTTCTTTTTCATACAGATTCAGAGAAAGGTGTTTATCCGTAACAATAAGCCCAACTTTAATATCTTCATCTGTGACCATCAATTTAAAGTTTTCATAATTTTTCAGTGCTTCTATTTTTTCCAGATAAGGTGATCGCTTCAATTCTTCTGCAACATGAAGAGGAACTATAAGCTCAACAGGGATTCTTTCTTTTACTCTTTCAGAGATAGAATCGGCATATCCTTCGGTTACCACAGATGATATACCGTGTATATGGTCTGCTTCTTTAAGCATTTTTAACTGATTGTTGTAGACATTGAGGATCTTCATACCTTTATCCTTGAGGACTTCAGACTCGTAAAGACATCCGACTTCTTTTAACAAAGGAATGGGAATTTCTTCGAGGTAATGTTTCAACCAGAAATGCTTAAATTTATTAATTGTCCAAAATATTGCAAAAGAGTCAGCTATTCCTGAAGCCACAATTTTTCCTGCTGACGTCAGGAAATACTCGTGCCCTTTTGTTTCTATCAGATGATCTGCTTCGAGTTTCCTGAGCTTTGGAATTAGTGCCTGAGACGTACTTCCGGTAATTTCACGCAACTGGGAAAGCTTTCTGCTGTTCTCGTTTAATGATAGAAGTATCTCTGTTAAAAGTCTTGACCTGTATATTGCCTGAACGTCATCTTCCATCTTCTTATAAATTTCGAAGCCATTCATTTCATGTCGCCGCATTTACAGATTTTTTCCTACTTTCTTATTAAATTATTTTAACATAATATATTCTTTTCTTTTGTTGGGACATGTATGTTGCTATTATTTTTGTCAATTTTATGATTTAGTTAAGAAAAGAATGCCAGATTATTTGCTAAAAGTAGGTCGAACTTCAGATGTCAGTTAGAGCTCTGAAATTTCGTTATTTTTGATGAAAAATAGAATTGGTTTAACGAATGTTAATCATGTTGATGAAAAATTCATCATCGAAATAAATATATAGAAGAATATAACGAGAGATTTTTGAATGTGAACTTCAAACAAACCTTCCAGAGCACATTTGAAGTTCACATGCCCTGAGGCAAAGGATTGTGTTAGCTTTATGAATACTTAAAGCTTGCTTAATCTTGCCTCCTGGGATAATTGAACTGAGAGGTGAATTATGATGTTACGAAATAGAAAAGTTGCCGTAAATATGATAATTGCGGCAGTTTTGATAATGAACATACTGTTAATGCCAGTGGTATCTGCTTACGAAAATCCTGTCTATAATTGGAAGCTAAAAAAAGCGGTCTCTTATGGTGGAATAAATGCATATACAGCTGCTGATGTTGGTCGTTTTACTGCACCATATATTCCTTCAAGGAACGCATATGAATACAATTACCGTATAACTGGCGTGGGAGAAACACGTACTTCTAGCGGGGGATCTACAGCAGCGTGCAGGGTTCAGGCTGTTGAAATAAAAGAACTAGAAAATAAGGCAAACCAGGCAATGTGGACTAGCACAGATTCACAGCGCATAGGTGCATGGCCCAGATCTGACGGTAATAGTGCTTATTATGCAAACGTTGCCTATACAATATCTTCTATTGCAATCAGTTATATAAACTCTTATGCAAATTTTGCTATTTCAGCGGCTACTCTTGTATCTTCTCTGCTCAGCGGTTGTGATGAGCAACAAGATGGGGAGACTATATGGCGAGAGTGGGAATATGATCCAGATAAAACAGACGTTGGGCATTTTTTCTGGTGGCTCAATGATATCAAGCCGGGTCAAACGGTTAAATTCTCTGTAGGAGACTACTTATTTGGTCCATCTTATGAAGTAGCAGGTGTTAAATGGACATTTACCGTAACGGCTCCAAGTCGTGCTCCGAGTAAAATGACTGAAGTAGAAAAGAAAAAGTACGGGATAGAAGTAATTCCTTTGAATCAACTGAAGACGCGTTCAAGTGAGCTTAATCTAGCCCCGGAAACAGTCGAAGAGTTGATTGAATATGGAGAACCTGTGTATGTTGCACACAACCTTCCTGTTGAAGTGGTTTCATGTGAACCTATTGATAAAGAAGAAGTAATCTCTAAACTTCTGGAAGGCAGTAAGTATTCAAGGAAGGAGTTGTTCGGACCTGTAAACCCATTTGTTAATAAAACAAATAAAAGTGAGGAATCTCTTTCTTGAAAAATAAAATCTGGACTGTTTTAATAGTTGCTATATCCCTTGCAACTATTTTATTTTTCTTTTACGAAGTAGATAATCGCTCCGATAATTCTTCTGTAAATAATTGTGGAGGGATTAACAGACAGCCTGGATCAGAAATACTAAGAAAAATATACGTAAATGATAGCAATTTTCAAAACCTGACAAAAGGAAATTATTCAAGCCCAGGTGGAATCCTCAATGAAACAGGGGAATCTGTAGCATATATCAGGATTAACGGCTCGTATATTCACGAAGCCACTATTGTGATGAAAAACGGGACATTAAAAACCATTGGGCCGGATGATTCCCTGGAAGATCTTTATAGGGAAGCCGATTCCCTGAACGGATCCGTAATATCCGTTAATTCGCAAATCACCGGTGGAGAATTCTATATAATAACTATAGACACGCCAAACGAAACAGTGAAATCCATTGAGAAAGTGGACAAGTTGCCTGAATGGACAGGAACTGAAGAAGTAGTTTCAGAGGAACTTATTGGTAAGTAAAAATTGGTTTCCATTTGAGTTATTTACGTTCGAACTGTTCCCATTAAGGTTTCTATAAACCCAAAAAGCAAAGAGGGGCTGAGAAAGCCCAATAAGATGCTAATAACCGTCAAAAGATAAAGAAAAGCTGTGTTTGTGCCCCTCTTTTCCGCGTTTTCCACGTTTTCTGCGCTGTTAATCATTTAATGATAGAGCCTTCAGTCCTCCCTAGACGGAGACTTTATCTTTTTCTCTTTTACAAGTAATCATCTGAAATGAGAGAATATTAATATTACTTTATTAATATGACCTCTCAAGTTTAAATTACATTAACTCGGTCAAACTGAATCTCCCCCATATTCAGTCCTTAGATTATGATTCTAACTTTCCAATTATCGTTAACTTGTAAATCTCATTAAACTTTGAATACTATTATAAAACAGCTAATTTATGATCGCCATGACAAATACACCAAGGCTTATCGCATGGGAACTGACTGCAGGATGCAACCTGAACTGCATACACTGCAGGGGAGCTTCAACTTCCTCCGTTCCAGCAGATGAACTGGTTTGAATGTCAGTAT
>DUGT01000137.1:0-13479 GCA_013331275.1 Methanosarcina sp.
ACTTTTCCGGCCAATTTCTCTAACTGTGCAATTTCCAAACAAATTTCAAGTCTGAGTTACTTCTTAACATTTATATTATTTAACAATTTAACAATAAATTATTTATTTAAGTATATGCCTTAACTTATATTCAAAAATAAGTATAAAAGGAAACATTATTCAATCTTAGTGTATATAAGTCTTATTTAAGTTAAAAACAAATATAAACAGAACTCTATGTCTATAAACTCTTTAATTTTGACTATACTAGTGTAATCAATTCAAGAGTTTGAAGGGAATAATTTTTTTACTTTATATCTTAACTTCCAGTCCAAAACAATGAACAAATGCGAAAAACCTTCCTTTTGATTAGACTCCTGCAACACCCTTATTTTTATTGCAAAAACTAACTGAAATGAGAAATTTTATACCCCTGTTTTAGTCGTTTTCTGAAACAATTTTTTTTCGTAGGTACAAATACCCTAACTAGTGTTTCGATTCCAAAATAGATTCCTTATTTAGCATGAAAATGCTGCCATCAGCATTCATTTTCATATAGTTGTGCATGTTATTCAAGGAATATCATGTTTGTTTCCTGGAAAAGTTCATGATCTCAGGTTCTATTCAAAAGTCAAATTTTATGAACCTATTTCGGAATCGCAATACTAGAATAGCTTCACTCAAAATGATGTATAATTAATAATATAATAATCTTAGAGAGTACTTTATCAAGCCTTCTAAGAAAACAATACATGAAAAAGTTAGCTTTGCGATATACCGGCTTATTTTTCAACGGCTTAAAAGCTTTAAAACAAAAAATAGAGGTAGGGACTAAACCCCGACCAGGCTTGAGATTAGAACAGATTTGATGAAAGCCTGTTCTTCCCAACATCACATATTTTTTACTATTTCGATCTTGTTTTCTGAGTGCATGCATTGTTTACAAAAATGAACTCTAAGTGCATATATTGTTTACAAAACGTTTACTTAAGTTGAGATACCAATATCGGCACGCATAATATTCTCGCCGAAGAATTTATGAAATTCCATTCCTATGGGATGTTTAAGATAGGCTACACCTCCCATGTGTCCGGGTGCATCCCAACTGTAAGCTGCATCTTCTGTGAAGTTCTTTAACTCGCGGAAGTATGGTGGGAGAAGAGTTTCATAGTAGCGCCGAACTGCAAAGTCCACCCTGCCTGCAATGAAAGTTGCTGTATCCTGGTACATGTAGACGTATTCATGTACTTCCTTGATCACTTCGGTAGGCAGGTCACCTACAAGTGTTTTTTCCGCAATAAGAAAGATGGGAAGATTTTCGTTTCTGGCACGGATAGATTTTATAATGTCCTCTGCTGCNNTCCACCCTGCCTGCAATGAAAGTTGCTGTATCCTGGTACATGTAGACGTATTCATGTACTTCCTTGATCACTTCGGTAGGCAGGTCACCTACGAGTGTTTTTTCCACAATAAGAAAAATAGGAAGATTTCTGTTTCTGGCACGGATGGATTTTATAATGTCCTCTGCTGCATGCTCACTGAAGTGAGATTCCCCTGGAAGATCCCAGTCCAGAAAGACACATCCGAATCCCGGTTCTGAAATAACAAGAGACAAACCGTCTTCAGGGGTTGTGGTCATTGTTGTTTCATAGCCCAGTTCATGAAGTGCTTCTATAAGACGTTTCATTGCCTGGTCGGAAACAGATCCATTTCCATATTTTTCGCTGGCAATAATTAAAACAGGAAGCTTTCGTGACATATTAATGGCACCTCTGACTTCTGATTTTTAAATTCGTAATCAAATTCGGAGATCGGTTTTTTCTAAAAAATAAGCTTGCTGAGGTGTAAATTTTCAGCAAATATGAGACATATCATTTTCAGATGGGCAGGATTTTTTTGTTCCGGATTTGTTACCATTTTCAAAAAACTGACATGCATTTTCAATATCTTTGACAAGAATTGCTGCCATGTCAGAAGTGAAATTTTCTCTTACGACAATACGCATTATCTCGATATCTGCCGCATTTTCCGGAAGACAGTAGGCGGGAATTATCCAGCCTTTCTCTCTCAGCTTATATGAGAGCTGTTGCAGGGAATAACCAGTTTCTTTTTTTTGTTTGAAAGCAATTATAGGAAGCCTTTCTCCTTTGTTCAGCATTTCGAAACGGCCCAAGCTGTTAACTTTCCTGGCAAGGTCCTGGGAAACCCCAAGGATGTTCTTCATTATTCCGGTGTAGCCAGCTCTTCCGAATCTTAAAATATTATAATATTGAGCCACAACCATTGCACTGCTTCCTGAAAAGTTCAGGGTGTAAGAGTCTTCCATTTCTCCAAGGTAGTTTACATGGAAAATCAGCTCTTCGGGAAGGTCACTTTCGTCACGGAAAATCAGCCAGCCGAGGCCAGGATAAGTCAACCCGTACTTATGTCCTGAAACGTTTATCGATTTTACTCTTTCCAGCCTGAAGTCCCACTTAAAATCAGGCTCAGTAAATGGCAATATGAAGCCTCCACTTGCAGCGTCTATGTGGATTGGTATGTCCCAGCCTTTTTCTTTCCTGTATTTCAGAAGCAAATCGTTAATGTCCTTTACAGGATCGATTTCTCCTGTAAAAGTTGTTCCCAGAACACAACCAATACAGATAGTGTTCTCATCAATCTTCTTTGAGACAGCATCTGCCGTAATTGTACGTACATCTTTGTCTATAGGAATTTTTCTAGCCTCAACGTCAAAGTATTTGGCAAACTTATCCCAGCAAACATGAGCGTCATTTCCGAAAATTATGTTTGGCTTGCCTGTGCCTCGTCCTGAGTTTTTCCAGCTCCATTTGTGAGCCAGCAAACCCAGCATTATGGCTTCAGAGGATCCTGCTGTTGCCGTGCCCATGAATTCGGTATGATGCCCATTAAAAAGGCGCCCAAGCATATTCACAATATTCCTGTGAATAACTTTGTCAGTTTGAGGATACTCAAAAATATCTATGATATTTTTATTGATGTTTTCCACTACAAG
The DNA here is from genome assembly GCA_013331275.1 of Methanosarcina sp. Classification (GTDB taxonomy): domain Archaea; phylum Halobacteriota; class Methanosarcinia; order Methanosarcinales; family Methanosarcinaceae; genus Methanosarcina; species Methanosarcina sp11020u. Next base: position 2,993 of record DUGT01000137.1, read on the forward strand.
CTTGTCTGCTTCCGGTTCCATCCATGTGTTAACAAAACTTGCCAGGTTCAGGAAGGGATTGCCGTCGAGACTCTGCTCGTCATGCACCAGTTGATAAGCAGCTCTCGGACTCATTCCTTTTTCAGGGAACTCATATTTTGGAATTCCTTTTTCTTTGACCTTTGAGATATATCTGGCACTGTATGCGCCGACACGATACTTTTTAGATTCATCCAGAGTTTCCAGATTTACTTTTCTAGAAATCATAACTTTAACCCCTCATATAGAGTTACAAAATTAATTTGCCTTACCCAGCTTACTTTGAATTATAAAAAAATAAGAAAAAAATTGGATGCGGGCTTATGCTTCCAATTAATGTATTATGCATTTTTCTGAAAAAGTTCCTGGATAAGACTGGTTACTGCATTATAGAAAGTTCCCACTGTGTCTGCCTTAAGGCATTCACTCCCGGTATGAGGGTTCAATATAGTAGGCCCTATAGAAATGCAGTCTATTTTACCATCATATTTTTGCACAACATAACTACATTCAAGGCCTGCATGGATTACGGTGGCTGCGTCTTCTTTATGATAGATCTCTTTGTATACATTCTGTGCTTTATCAAGTAACTCTGACTTACTTGGTTCCCATGGAGGATAGGAATCACTTGTCCCTACCGAGTACTTGAAGAGCTCACCTATTGATTTTTGCATTTGAATTAGGGCGTTCATGGAATTTGCATCCGAGCTGCGGTTTGAAGCGTTGATTAGCATATTTTGCAGGGCGATATTTGCCAGGTTGCTTGAGGTCTCCACCAAACTAGTATTTCCCGGAATCATGTGGATGACTCCGTGGGGTATCTGCTGAAGTAAGCACAGAAGCGAATCTGTCGATGCTTCATCAAGAGAGTTTTGAGTTATTTCTTTAATCTCATAAACTAAGTTCTCCTCTGGCTGAGACTGTACTTTTAAAGCTTCGCAGTAAGCTGTGAAATCATTTACAAATTCTTCCTTATCACCACCAGGAATAGCTATTATGGCGCTGGCACAGCTTGGAATTTTGTTTGAGATCGGATCTTCGTCCCTTTGCAATGAAACAAGACGCAGATCATAACTTTTAATACCCTCGCCTTCAACATCAAGATTTGTGAGCCGCTTATTAAATCGAATGAGGATTTCAGTGAGGACCTTAATTGCATTGAGCCTTCCACTATTGATATTGATGCCGGAATGTCCTCCAAGAAGCCCTGAAATCGATAATTTCAGATTGGTATAACCACATGGAACACTTGATAAAGCAAAGTTTCCTTCATACTGGACATTGCACCCTCCTGCACTGCCGTAAATAATGGTATCTACAACTTCAGCATCAACATTTATGTACTTTCTACCGATCAGGAGGCTTTTATCAAAGTTTGCAGCTCCTCCCATGTCGGTTTCCTCCTGGACGGTAAAAAAACACTCAATTGGGTAGTCTTTGAGATTATTATCTGCCAGAATGGCAAGGATAGTTGCTACTCCAATTCCATCGTCTGCACCCAGGGTAGTACCTTTTTTTGGGTCAGTAATGCTGTCAGTATCTCCGGCTTTTATCCATTTTGCACCTTCGTTATCAAGATAACCAAAGACTTTTAATGGAAAAATATTCTTGTCAGGAGAACACACCATATCCATGTGCGCCTGTAGAGTGACATAAGGATCACTGGCATGATCTCCTGAGCCCTTTCTACGAAGGACAATCACTCTTTCTCCGGGATCTTTAGCTTCTGAATCGTAATGGATGACTTCTACGCCTTCTATCTTTCTGGCACATTCCATAACATACTCACGAACTTGATTCTCCTCACCGGACGGGTGGTATCGTGTTGTTAGTTCCATAAAATGGTCATGTACTGCCTTTGGCTCAAAAAAGTCGTCAAGTATTTTGAGTTCAGGCTCCTCTGTCTTACTTATAAGTAAGAGTTCACTTGCTACTTCGGTCCCTGGCATGTAGATCTAACTCCTGAATATTTATCACATTAGCTCTTTTGCTGTATTGATCATTCAGAAGTACATCTCAAAGAAACCGGCATTTGATTTTCTTTAATCCGGAAAGAAAAACAGTTCAGAACTTTTACATAATTGTTTATGGATAATGATTCCCCTGATATGTTATCCAATTGAACAAACAGCATTGTTTTATTTTTTGAGAGCATTTTCTATGAGAACATTTTCTATGTCTCTGCTGTTTTTATTTCAGTACTTTTTATGTAAGTTTTTAATATGAACCTTGTAAGTATTATTAAAAACGTTTGACCGGGTATAAAATACTTTCCTCCTTTATTAACCACTAATAACTTCATTCCAAAAAAGGAAATTTAGTAAAAGAAATTTGATCAAAAGCTTTAATCAGACTTCAGAGAATATAAACCTCTAGTTTCTGTCAAAATTATAGAGTCGAATATAAGGTTATCGATCGTGGAAACAATTTAATGTGGCATAGTTTCAACTCAGTATACATAACTAGACAATTGAAAATTTATATGCAAAAAAACATAAAAACGCGTCATTAAAAAGAATACTTGGATTTAAGTGTTTCTATTTCATAAGAAACAGTACGCAGAGAATATATTCCTGGCTTATGGATAGGTAAAACGCCTCAAATTCGATTTTTCTTTTTTCAGCGCCCTGACCCCTGTCTGTTTTTCTTCGCAGGCAGGGGCAAAAAGAAATCCAGGTGCTTTCGACAATCTAGGAGGCGATTTAGATTTCGTGTCTGTTCGGAGAGACACTTCGTTACGCTATTCGTGTCTGTTTGGTAGAGACACTTAACTATACTACAAACTACTATTTAATACTTTTGATATCTTTTTTGCTACTTTATATTACCTATTATATGTTTTGTTTTACATACATGAGAGAACTATTTAAGGGACTACTTTTAAGCAACTTTAATCAAATTTGATAGGTGCGGTTGACAGAAAATTATGTGACTTTAGATTTAAATCGATTGTTGACAAATTTCGGAAAATGTTTACAGAACGGAAGATGTGCCTTGCTTGTAAAGTCCAGGTAGTCTGTGAAGACTGTGCGAAAAATGTAGTGTGAAAAGGGGTTTCCTTAGTTCAACTCTGGAAAAAGTCCGAAATATGCCATTGGAACTAATGTAAAAAGAATAAAGAAGACAGTTTCAGAATCAGAGACGCGAATAGTATTCCTTATTAGAGATCAGAATGAATTCATACAATATCGTTAATTAAATTACTTGGTTAAGACTGTACAATGCAACTGCGGACTCGAGAATGATGTTTGCAACTATGACAAAAAAATTTTTAAACATTGTTTTCTTAATAAGTTACGGTGTTATGCAGTTGACAGATTCTAAAACCGATATTCAACGTAGAAGAAATAGCTCTAAATTTCCTTCTCTACATATAAGAACTATTATCCTAACTTATATTGTTATAATCTGGCTTATGATTGCGCAAGTATTATTGATTGTCACTAAAAGAGTATCTTATGAAGACATCAAGTACTTCTTCTGGACAGAATCGGTTTTAGTGCCATTACTTTATGTGCTGTACGCAAAGGGAGTACCGGACCAACTATCCAGAGAACAGGAAAAAGAACGGAAAAAGGAAATCTTTGTGCTTATCTTTTCTTTCGCATGTATGATAATGGTGGTTTTTATGGCTATGTTAAACAGATAAAGATTTGCCCGATGAAACCTCTGTACTCAATTCTTCAAATTATGATGTCTTATAAGAGATTCTGTTAATTTCCATTAAATACATAAGTTGTGCCGCCCGTATTGAGCTGGAATTATTCTGGCACTGCTTCTGCAAACCGGTTATGCTTTTCTTGCAGCTATCGCTATCCAGTCCCCGCCTTTCCGGTATAACTCTCCGGATAGACTATTCCATGCCTGTTCAACTTTAAACCCGCTTTTTTCAAGAGTCTTGCTTATAGTTTCAAAGGAATAGTCATGCAGCCATAGTCTGTAAACCTTTACAGTTCCATCTTCATCCACGATTATATACTGATTTAGCCAGGTATCGTTTTCGGGATAATCAAAGCCCTTTTCCAGTACAAGGTGTCTGCCTGGTCTCCAGAACCCACCTTCTGAGAAATACCACATGTTCTTAAGTCCTTCCCGCATGCGTAGTTCTCTTGTGGACACATCAAAGACGAAAAGTCCGTTGTCTTTAAGTGCCCTGTAGATAAGGCTCAGCAGCAGGTCACGTTTTTCATCGGAAAAGGTGCAGATTTCCCCATAGGCCTGAAGAACGGCATCGAAGGTCTCTTCATAATCGATGTTGAAAAAGTCTGCACAGATATAATCGATATTATGACCACTTCTTTCAGCCTGAGCCCGTGCATAGTCTATGGATCTTCGGGAAAAGTCGATACCGGTTACTTTTATGCCTTCAAAACATAGCTTGCTGCTGTACAGCCCTGGCCCGCAGCCTAGATCAAGTACCCTGTCTCCGGTTTTCAGGAACCCTGAATTTATGAGATGGCAAACTGTTTTTTCGATATCAGCATTTCTTCGACTTGCTCCATCATGGGTCTGGTTAAGATGGGCTTCAAGCATACTTTTCGAAATGTACGGGTCGTCCCAGAAGTGCAGTTCGCCAGGTTCGAAAAGAGGAGGTTTTAAAGGTTGAGAGAATACGTGGAAAAGATTATGGAGCATTTACATGATTATTTGAGTTCTGACATATAAAGTAGAAGTTTTTGTAAATCTGCAGTAAGATTTTTTGTAAATCTGCAGTAAGATTTTTTGTAAATCTGCAGTAAAATTTTTTGTAACTATACAAAATAATTTTGCTGATCTGTCTGCTGAGTCACAATACACTTTTCTACGTCTAAGGTTTATGTTCCTACGTTTATCATTATAATGACTATCTTGTTGATAAGTATCTTATTGTAGCAAATATTATTCAAATGAAAAAGATATGAAAAGCTAAATTTCCACTTACTGACAAGTTATTTCCGTTCTGCAGAGCAATCCAGCACCCTGAACTTAAAATATAACAGGATCAGATTGAAATAAGAGAACTGAGTTTGAAATAAAATTTCCCGGAAAATTAACCACTTCCAGGGAGTTGGGGTAATACCGAACTGTACCGAATTCTCTTCACAAAGAATAATCACTCTAAACCGAACCACATGGGACTAACACTATGGCAAACAATTTTAAAGAAAATAGAAACGAAAGACAAGGAAAACCGGGTAGAACAAACAAGACCGGTAAAACAGATGGAGCAGGTAAAATAAAAGGGGTAGACAAAACAGGTAAAAGTGACAGGACAGGCAGGACAGGCAGGGGAATAAGTAGGAAAAGTACAGGCAGAACCGATAAAGCTGAGACATTTTATGACCGTCTGAGTAAAGCTCTCAAACCTTATGAAAAAGCCCTTGAGAAAAATCCTGAGGATCCTGCGGCCTGGGCTGGTAAGGCAGCAGTGTTTCTAAAGTACAGAAGGTACAGTGATTCCCTAAAGGCAATTAAAAAAGCTCTTGAAATCGAGCCTGAAAACCCTCACTACCTTTACGAAAAAGCTTTTGTGCTCCTGCAGCTCAACAGGGAAGGAGATGCGTTACAGGTCTTTGACAGGTTGCTCGAAATAAAACCTGACAGTGATAAATCCTGGAATCTCAAAACTTCAGTCCTTTGCAGGCTAAATCAGCATGAAAAAGCCCTGGCAGACTCTGAAAAAGCTCTTTCTGCCAATCCGAAGCTTGCAGGAGCCTGGCATGCAAAAGGTTCTGTGCTTGCGGACCTGGGCCGATATGAAGAAGCTATAGAAGTTTATGACGCCACACTTAAGCTTAACCCGAACCTTGCAAGAGCCCTGATGGATAAAGGTTTCGCCCTATATAACCTGAACAGGCCTGTGGAAGCCATGATGGCTTATGACGCTGCCCTCAAAATAAACCCTGACAATGCAAAAACCTGGGTAGGGAAAGGACTTGTCCACCTCAAACTCGGCAAATATAAAAGAGCACTTGCCGCGTGCAACAAAGCGATTTCAATAAAGCCAGATTCTTCTGACGCCTGGTACTGTAAAGGCATGGTCCTTTCCGGTCTGGATAAAAATGAAGAAGCTCTCAGAGCCCTTGATAGAGCTCTCAGGCTCAATCCAGACCATGCCGAGGCTAGAAACGCCCTTGCTTCCGTAAATTCCAAGCTCGGAATAGCTCTCGATGAAGACGAAGAAGAAAGAATGGAAAACGAGAAGCTGAAAGTGAAGCGAAACGTGTGGACAAGAAAAAAGCCAACAAGTGAAATTATAAAGAAAAATCTGGGTCAGGAAAAAGAGAAAAGAGAAAAAATTAGCAGGAAGAACTTACGAGCAAAGAAAGAGTAAAAAACCGGTGAACCTGACAAAAGCGTAATTATATCAGGAGAGAGAAAAATAATTTATCTTCTTTCTCCTTTAGAATGAGGAATTAAAAGATATCTATAATTTGAGGGATGAGCAGGTTTTTCATATATTTGTAAACTAATTTGGCAGCTAGCTTAATCATGTTTTTCAATCTATTTTAAGGTTTAACCTTGGTTTCGGAGATCATCATTTCTGAAAGACAAGATAAGTAAGAGCGTGCCTGCAAATTAACTGAACTTTATAGTAAATTCCGTTCCACCATCTCTTTTCAGTTCAAGTTCGCCATCTAATTGATCTACCAGAGAAGTTACCAGCTGCATTCCAAGACTATCAAGGTCTTCAATATTGAGATTTTCAGGAATGCCTATGCCGTTATCGGAAATGGTCAGAATGAAACTTGTACTGGTACTTTCGCAGTCTTCTATTTCAAGTTCTGTGGTTTTTTCTCTATGAAGTTTGATTCGAATTTCTCCCCTCTCCCTGTCAGGAAATGCGTGCTTGAGAGAATTGGAAACAAGTTCGTTAACGATTATTCCGAGTGGGACAGCAGTATCCATATCAAAGAAAAGATTCTCTTCAAGATCCATACTTAAACTGATATCGGTATTCCCAAGCCTATATGTATGGAAAAGAGTCTTCGCAAGTTCCTCAATGTAAGGCGAAAAGTTAAGTTTATCGAGCTCTTCACCTTTGTACAATTCTTCATGGATAAGAGCCATAGATATAATTCTGTCCTGGCTTTCTCTAAAGGCTTTGAGAATTTCGGAATTCCCAATACATTCTATGCTTTTGAATTGTTCAGCCTGTAGGTCAAGCAGGGATGAAATCACCTGCAGGTTATTCTTGATTCTATGATGAATTTCCTTTTTACGGGCAGTTTCAAGAGTTGCCAGAAATTCTTCAGCTTTCTTGCGTTCAGTAATGTCAGTTAACATACCCAGATAGCCTATGAACTTACCTTCCTTATTAAACAGGGATTTAGCGCTTACAAGTCCCCATATAAATGAACCGTCCTTACGCACTAACTTCAATTCATAACTGTCATCTATACCCTGCCGCCTCTTTTCAAAACTCCTTTTGGCAACAGGCTTGCTTTCCTCGCTAATAAAGTCCCATATAGGTCTACCGATAATCTCTTTCAGAGAGTATCCTGAAGTTTCCATTATCTTATTGACGTAAGTAATCCTAGCTTCCTCGTCCACTAAATATATACCTTCGTTAGAAGTTTCAACAATGTTGCGGTACTTTTCCTCACTTTCTCTCAGTTTTTCTTCTGCTTCTTTTCTTCCAGTTATATCCGTAGCAATGACCGAGACAGCGGTTATCTTTCCCTGGTTATCAAAAACCGGAAAAATAGTAAGTGAAACATTTATTAGTTTCCCGTCCTTTCTCAATCTTAAGGTCTCATATTGCCGGATCTTTTCTCCCTGTTGAACTGTTTTACATAGTTTTTTTGTTTCTCCTGTTAATGCAGGTGGCTCTAAGATTAATATGGACTTTCCTATAACTTCTTTCACCGAATAACCATAAACCTGTTCTGCTCCTTTATTCCAGCTTGTGATAATACCGTCAAAAGACTCAGTTATAATGGCTTCAGCTGATGATTCGACAACATTGGCTAAATTCTGAATTTTTTCTTCAGCTTTCCTATGCTCGGTTATATCTTGAATTGTTCCAATAATTCGAGCAGGATTTTTTCTCTCATCAAAAACAACCTCAGCTTTCTCATGGACTATGCGCTCTTCCCCATTGGCTGTGATGATTCTGTAATCAATATCAAAGGGCTTTCTTTTTAATGCCTCTTTAACAGCACTTTCTATAAGGTCTCGATCTTCTGGACGCACATAACTTAAGAAGGTATTGTAATCTACTTTTGACTCCTGTGGTTTAAGTCCAAAAATACGATATGTTTCATCAGACCAGTGAAGTTCATTAGTTGCAAAGTTTCGTTCCCAACTTCCAATATGAGCCATTTCTTGAGCTTCAGCAAGATTTCTTTCACTTTTTTTCAATGAATCATAAGCTTTTTGAAGCTCTGCTGTACGTTCTTTAACCAGTTTATCTAAGTTATCCAGTGTCTCTTTCAACTTAGCTTCTGCTTCTTTACGCTTGGTAACATCCCTGATGATCAGGACTCCTTTAGTGAGACCATTCTTATCTTTGAAAAACGAACTCGATATCTCACCTGGAAAGGTTGTTCCATCTTTCCGTTTGTGGTCAAGTTCTCCTTTGAATCTGCCTGTCCTGGCTCTTTCCTCCAGGAAATATTTAAGCTTTGGATCAGATGTACCAACAGTTCCATTTCTTCCAGCCTGAATAAGTTCTTTCTCTGTCATCCCAAACATCTGACAGGCAGCTGCATTGGCTGCAAGAATAGTTCCATCCGGAATTGTAATAAAAATACCATCGAGACTGCTGTCGAATACTGCCTTATACCTATCTTCACTTTCTTGCAGTATTTTTTCGGTTTGCCAGCAGTTATTAATATTCTTACCTGAACTTTCTATTTTTTCCCATTTACCTTCTTTCTTAGTCAAAGTAAACCGGTGGTTTGCAATAAGGTCCAGGATTTCAATTGCACTATACCTGTCAACTGGATAGGTGCAAAGAGCCATTATCGGGTACTTGCCTATGACAGAGTCCAGTAATTTTTCATGGCTCATGAAGTCATTTCCACTATACCTTAAACCATCGTATCCACTGGTTAGAGCTTTACCGGTTTTTTCAATCAAGTAGTTTGATATCGTTTGTGGATCTAAAGCATTCTCTTCCGTGTGCCAGTAAGCATAGGAAATAATCTCGATTTGCCCGTTCCGTAGATAAGCGTCAATATTCGGAATATCTACTTTTAAAGCTTTTTTTGCTTCATCTTCATCTATAAGTTCTGATACGATCCACAAACAAAACTCATTATTTTCCAGTCCTGCTTTAAAATAGGGAACAGTTATGTCAATTAAGTCTTCTTTTGTCTGGCAGAACTGGCAGAAATGTGTTCCCCAGGGGACGTCCCCAATAATGTCAATACCAGAAATTCGGTTACGGTTTTTCATATTGCTCTCTAATTTGATGTCAGTCAAAAATTTCTTTTTCTAAATGTGATTTATCTAACCTTTTTACGTATATTGAAATTCTTTTTGCAGGAAAGATTTTTTAATTCGGTAGTTATATAAAGATTTGCTTCTATAAACATATTATTATATAATAATTATTATCATAATATGCTTAGAAATCGGTGTTATATTTCTCTTACAAATTAAATATTCTTGAGTATGAGTAGGTCATCAGGCAGTGTACCGAAAATTTTGTAAATATGTCTGACTCTATATTCTTTTCCTTCCTCATGAAAAATCAGGATGTAGAGCCGGGTAACATGATCTCATTTAAAAAATGGCTCTACGCTAGTTAATATGATCTCATTTATAAGAAATGGCTCTACTCCTTTTTGCGTGAGCTGAAATAATGGCTCAGTTGGAACTTGACCATCCTGAAGATTCAAAGCCCGACAATTCCCGTTATCTTTTGCAAGTCATAAATTCCGATAATTCCAACCGTTTTACCACGTCAGTAAGCATAAATACAATAAATTGCATAAATTTGTTTGAAAGTTAACGGAGGTTAATGATTGATAGGTACAGGTGAAATTATATTGATCTTTGGAATTGTCATATTTTGGATTCCTGTTATTCTACTAATTTATCTGTCAATCAGAGATCTCATTAACCGAAGCAAGAAAGTACACGAAGAAAAAACTGCACTGGATATAGTAAAGGAAAGATACGCAAAAGGTGAAATTACTAAAGAAGAGTTTGAGGAAATAAAAAAGACTCTCGATTCTGTGTAACTTCGTATAATATTTATGCCCAGCCTGAAACCTCTCTGGTAATACATGCAGTCACATAACACGGGAAAATATTCCATTTAAATATGCCTTTATCCATCCTGGCCTCTCATTTGAGAGGCACCTATCTGGGCAGGTATACTTATACTTCCTGCCTTTATACCTCTAGAAGTTTAAGTCAATTCCTTTGATTTCCTGTCTTCGTTTTCAAACAAACATCTGCTTTTTTTGGAAAGTATTAATAGGGATAAAACAAAAGAGCAAGAATTAAGCTGAGATCACTGAACTTCCATAAAATCA
>DUGT01000137.1:13690-15265 GCA_013331275.1 Methanosarcina sp.
TAAAATCACTGAACTTCCATAAAGTATTACGCAATTATTGATTTGCGATTTTGACCTTGTGAGCTGCAGAAGAGAGCGATCTGCAGCCCGTAAGGAGATCTGTCTGGAAGTACAAGTGCATCGATTGAGAAAGAGGGTACTTTCGAGACGAAGTATTTTTGTTGAAAATAAGAGTTGTATGGATCCTGGGTTATTTGTTTGAATCGAACCACTTGATACCTCCAAAATATAAAGAAACTTAGTTTCTTATATATCTATTGGATGTATTCTATATAGTTAAACGTTTACTATTGAGAAAAATACTATCACTGATACAATAATTGTGTGAATTTGCTCATAAAATGAACAGGAATCACCTATAAGCGGTTCAAAGTGTAATAGAGTTAATGGTCAGAAGAAGCCAAATATACTCATAGTTTATGGAATGAGAGACTTTTAACCCAATTATCAATATATACAGAAGTTCAGACTCTTATAATGAAAGCGCCATTGTATTAGTGTCAAATTGCTTGTATTTTTAGTGAGTTTATCCAAAGGAATTTTACTGACTATTAGAATCTTTCCAATAAACGTTATTTTTAATCTGAGATAGCAATTAAATAGATTCACTCTTCATTCTGTTAATGGTGATTTCTTGACCGACAATATCAAAAATATCGAAGGAAAGATTTCAAACGCCGTATTAGACAATATTTACCAACGGCGGTCTGTGCGCAATTTTTCTGATAAAGGGATTTCCGACGAAATAGTCAAAGAGATTATAAGAGCAGGAACATATGCCCCTACAGCCGTGAATAAGCAGCCATGGCGGTTTGTTGTCATAAAAAATAGGCAGCTCATCGAGGAATATGATGACCGTGCTAAGAAAGCTTTTCTTGCTGCATACAAAGATACCGAAAACCCGGATTTGGTAAAGTTTGTGCAATTTTTATCTAAACCATCAACTCGAATCTTCTATGGTGCGCCTGTCCTTATTTTAGTGTTTGCGTCCCCTGATGTTATCAATGAGCATGACTGTGCTCTAGCTGCTGAGAATATGATGCTTGCAGCCCAATCGTTAGGAATCGGAAGCTGCTGGATAGGCCTGGCTGAAGGTTTGGGTTACGATATTGGATTCCTAAAGGAAATTGGAGTGGCAGAGGGTCATAAGCTTATCGCACCGCTGATTTTCGGATACCCGACAAAGCAGAACCTTAAAGCACCTGCTCGTAATGCTGATGTCATATTAAAATGGATAAATTAATCTCCAAAATAAGGATATATTAAAAATTTCCCACTATTTCGGGTTTATAATCTATTTAGAGCCTGTCCTATGCGTTTTTATTCACTTATTTTTTTGAAAATACGAAAAGAAGTTTAATATGTTCTATGCTACGAGGATCACAGGTTAAAAAGAAATGAAAAAAATTAGAATAAGAAAAATACGAAACGGGCTATAGATCCGATAGCAGGGACAAGCTAATGTTTCTTAAACGAATGGCGAAATGTGGTTAACGTATCAACTGTTTCGGCTTCAGCGTATCGTTTTGTCTTTGTATCGTTTTATATTTATATTTACATTTATATTTACATTTA
>DUGT01000137.1:15383-19875 GCA_013331275.1 Methanosarcina sp.
ATTTATATTTATCTTTTTCACCAGCAGCAAAATGGGATAGTAATCCTCCGTTGGACTGGCATGGAACGTTCCGTGCCTATTCCGGGTTCCTTTTCCTGCCCTTCGGGATCCAGGGGCAGGGAGCTGGATCTGGTCAAGTTTCTTCTTTTACCTGTAGTGGAGTGGGGACGAAACTTTCATAGAAACTCTCATGCACCCGGTTACGCTCCCTGTTTATCTGATCAGGTGTTGCACCGAATTGTTTTAAAATCATTTCCGTGACCGAGAGCGCCACTTCGCCCTCATCGGAAAAGATGACATCTGCCCCTGCAGCAATCAGTTTTTTCCGGTTGGACAGGTAGATAGTCCGTGCAATGATCCTGATATTGGGGTTCAGGTCCCGTGCCTGCCTGACAATCTCGCATTCTCCTTTAACATTGGAGGCACTGAGCACCAGTGCATGTGCATTCTTGATTCCTGCCTCGGAAAGTGTATTGAAACGTGCAGCATCCCCGTATACTGCTCGGTATCCCTGGGAACGGAGGGACTGGATCGTCTGGATGTTCAGTTCCACAATCGTCGGGCAGATATCGTTCTCCGAGAGCAGCCGTACCACGGTCTGGCCTACATGCCCGTACCCGATCACGATGACATGGGTCTGTCCAGATTGCTTGTTCCCCTGTCCGTTCGTAGTCGGTGCCGGAGCACACCTGGCATGGATACAATTGGTGAGACCTGGCATGCACCGATTTAGCCAACGTTCTATCTTTCCACCGGCCCGGTAAAGGAGCGGGTTGAGGGTAATTGATATGATTGCAGCTGCTACGAGGATATTCTGAGCATTTGCAGGAAGAATATTCATGTTCGTTCCTACTGTTGCAAGAATGAATGAAAACTCACCGATTTGGGAAAGTATCAGGGCAATAGAGAGCGCAACTCGGAGTGGGTATCGCATCAGGACAACAATGAGAAACGCCACCAACGGTTTACCCAGCAGAATTATTGCAAGGGTGGCTATCACGAGAATCGGGGACTCGAGCAAGCTGTTCCAGTCAAAGAGCATCCCAATTGAGACAAAGAAGAGCACGGCAAATGCATCCCGCAGAGGAAGTGCCTCGGTTGCAGCCCGTGTGCTGAATTCTGATCGTCCTACCACCATCCCGGCAAGGAACGCTCCCAAGGCCATTGAGACGTCAAACATATAAGCCGATCCTACGGCGATACCCAGTGCAATTGCCAGCACTGCGAGGGTAAATAGCTCCTGTGAATTTGTATTTGCAATATGAGTAAGCAAGCGTGGAAGAAGCCGTCCTCCTACTGCAAAGGTGAACACCAGCAGAATAATGATTTTTATGGCTGTAAGTATGAAAGCTTCCATGATGCCGGTTACTCCGCCAATTCCGGGATCGAGTATGACAGGGAGCAGCACCAGGACAAACACAGTAAAGAGATCTTCCATTACCAGCCAGCCCAAGGCAATATGTCCGGTCTGGGTATGGATCTCGTTGTTGTCCGAGAGGACCCGGGTAAGGACAACTGTACTTGCGACCGATATGGCAAGACCAAAGATGATCCCTACCTTCCAGCCCCAGCCAAGCGCATGCATCACGACTGCTCCAAAAGCCGCTGTCGCCAGGCTCTGGATAAGAGCTCCAGGCAGGGCAATGCGCCTGACCGCCCAGAATTCCTGGAAATGAAACTGCAGGCCGACCCCGAACATGAGCAGGATAACCCCGATCTCGGCCAGTTGTTCGGCAAGTTCCGTATTTGCAACGAAACCCGGCGTGTGCGGGCTTACCATGATCCCGGCAAGCAGGTAGCCAACAATAGGTGATAACCCGAAGCGATGAGTAAGATAGCCAAACACCAGAGCTGCAGCAAACCCTCCGGTCAACGTGAGGATAAGATCAAGATTTTGCACGTATATATTCTCCGTAATACCATAAAGACCATTTTTCGAAAAATGTGTTTTATTTTTGTCATTTTTTAATTCCAGTTAAGGATCAAAAATCCATGTTCTGCCTATCAACTTCTTATTTAGTTTACCTTGTTCCGCTTATTTTAAAAGCCTGTTTTTTACCAATGAGGGATGACATCTTATTATCTCGGCAACTTCTGCAGCTGTGCAGGTAGGTTCATTCATACATTTTTGGGCAGCGTTTAGAAACTGTTTATCCTCACATTCCAATTAAATGCGCTTTATCCGCTGTCCTGGACTATGTTTTTTTCCTTATTTTGCCTGCCTTATTTTGCCTGATAATTATCTGTATATAAGTATATAATTATTTTTCTTTATCATATTTATTTGTATTCGTATTCCAACATGGTGTTTATACAAATAAGTTGTATTATATGTACTGATATGAACACAGTATAAGTGTTAAGAAATGCAGAAAAAGAAATACGCAAGAAATTGAAGAGAATTATAAAGATAGGACTTACGCATTTGAGATCCAAAATCAATTACGTCAAAGACTGTGAGTTAAATAATCACGTCGTTTCAGGGTATTTTTAGCCAGGTCAACGCCTGTAAAAAACACACGCCTGTAAGAAAAACACTTTAAAAAGATTGGAGATAACCTGGAAGACTTTTTGTTCCTGTTGCCCATCCCCCGATAAAGCAACCCAAAAAATATTCCTTCAATATATTCTTTGGATTAGAATATCTTCCAGGCAATTCTTTACTCACATACCATCCAGCCATTTCCCCTTTGTGTTGACCCATTCGTTTTGTCTTAATGGTCGTCTATCCATCCGTTTTTATCCGTTTGTTTGGGTTTTTCTCTTTTTCTCTTGAGATTGGATCTGTTCTCTTATTCTCATGGGGTTACAAACTATAATTATTCCCAAACTTATTTAAAATAAATTATATGAAAAATTGGCTCCAAGCAAATTATATTCCCGTGTAAAATGTTTTTTTAGCAAACAACATTTGAATGTTAGCTATTATTTTTTGACTCTGTAGTTACAAATAATAATGAAACAAAACTGTATGAGGAAGCCTTCAAGCCATAGAGGAGATGACATCTCGTGCACATTCATCTGATTTGCCAAATATTATCTATTATGAGCCTATCTCAAAACCCTGAATTTGGAATAATTGCTATAATTTCTAAACGTGAAAATAGTATAGATTTGGAAATGAAATTAGTTTTGGGATGAGCTCATTATAAATAATTATATAGCTTAAGGTAAAATTTTAAGTATTCATCGTAATCTTTTTGATCGGCTGTTAGTTCTTCAGTCACCTCTTTAATAAAATGGTCGTTATCATCATAAATAGGATAGGTAAACTTGATTTTACAGTTTTCCCATTTTAGAGCTATACTAATCCTTCCCCCCTCAATCCATAAATTGCAGTCGTCAAGTGCATGAATTAAATACTTATCAGTATAGGCTATAAAAAGTTCAGCTACATCTAATGCATCTTCGACTTCTTCTTTGTTTGGATTTTTATATTCATGTTCTAAAAGATTTCTTTTTTTGTTTATTTTAGTTAAAATTTTAGGCGAAATTATTCCGATACTATTTAAAAAATCAATTTTTGTTGGAAAATTCCATTTTTTTGCTCTTTCAGATAAGCCAAATCCGATTAATAAAGAGTCTAATTGGGAATCGATAGCTCTTTTTGTATTAGATAAAGAATTAACTAGGTGGTGATCATATTGAGCCGTTAAATCATGATTAGCAAACTTGATAAAATCCTTTGGAGAAATGTCAAAATCTGTTTCAACATCATTAAAACCAAAACCCTCAACAAAATGTTTTTCATCATTATTAAAAATAAGATTAAGTCGCTCCAAATTACACTCATTCATTACTATCACTCTTAAAGCTAACCCCTTAAAATAGATCCAAACGATAATAAAGATGTTGTTTTTAAATCGCTTTAGATTGTTAATACTAATTGTTTATCTATGTCTTGGTCTGAAGTGATCAGAATAATAAAGATATTACATTTGTTTTAGTACATAAACAAATGTTCAAAAAAGTAAGGTTTTTCCAGCTTTTGTCCTTTACTTTGGGAAGTCGATCATTTACGTTAATCTGGTTTTTTCAAAAAGAGTAGGGTATTTTCTTTCAGTGGTAAGGAGCTCTTCGTCTAATTTTGCATTGTAGAGGTAAAGCTTAAAAAATAGATTTTAATCTCTCGCTATAATTTTTACTGGCGAGATAATCTAAGGAATACAAGCACAAGTGTCGAAATTGCAGTTACTAAACTGAAAGCTGGTGCAGATGCCGGTGAAGATGAATTTTCTGAAGATGGTTGCTCCTGGGTGGATTTATTTTCGGATGCAGGTTGTTTGGAAGTAGGAGTTTCTCCTTCGTAGTGTTCGTTGGAGATTGTACAGTAGGCAACTGTAAAACCACCATTAACAAGCCTATCACCTGTCTCAAAATCATCTATTTGATATACAATGTCAATTGGTATAGAGCCTCCAGCCCATTTTTCAGTAGGAGTTACCGTCCATTTATATATTAAAGAAGAATTTTTCTCAATTATATCTGCCCT
>DUGT01000106.1:0-342 GCA_013331275.1 Methanosarcina sp.
ACGGGTGTGTGGATTGAAATCTAAAAAGAACGGGAAAAATTGGGGCCTCGGATGTCGCACCCTTCACGGGTGTGTGGATTGAAATTTCTTTTATAATCTCTCTAATTCTCCCCCCAATCACAGTCGCACCCTTCACGGGTGTGTGGATTGAAATAATCATTTATTTTCATCTCACACAAACATTTTCGTCGCACCCTTCACGGGTGTGTGGATTGAAATCCTGATATAATCCAAAGCTGTCCAAGAATCAAGCAAAGGTCGCACCCTTCACGGGTGTGTGGATTGAAATTTTTATACTGGTCTTGTTCAAGACTTTTTAAAGAGTCGCACCCTTCACGGGTG
>DUGT01000106.1:561-1266 GCA_013331275.1 Methanosarcina sp.
GTCGCACCCTTCACGGGTGTGTGGATTGAAATCAATTGCTTCTGCAGGCTATTAAAGGCCGTCACAGTCGCACCCTTCACGGGTGTGTGGATTGAAATAACAACTGTACAATTTCTTTCACATACCCGGAAAGTCGCACCCTTCACGGGTGTGTGGATTGAAATATATGATGGCGCCGGATGAATGGAAATTATTTGTCAAGTCGCACCCTTCACGGGTGTGTGGATTGAAATATACATCCCCTGTATGGCCTGCGCAGTTGTCAGAGGTCGCACCCTTCACGGGTGTGTGGATTGAAATAATATTGGCCTGTTTCTGTGCCAGGCGACAACGGTCGCACCCTTCACGGGTGTGTGGATTGAAATAATATAGCGACCACAATTACAGAGAAATGGACAAGTCGCACCCTTCACGGGTGTGTGGATTGAAATAATATAGCGACCACAATTACAGAGAAATGGACAAAGTCGCACCCTTCACGGGTGTGTGGATTGAAATAGCTAGCCAACACGCGAGATTTCCGGTTGTGGTGGTTGTCGCACCCTTCACGGGTGTGTGGATTGAAATAAGATTGGGTAGCGAAAGACAAAGGAATATACAAGTCGCACCCTTCACGGGTGTGTGGATTGAAATGTTCCTTAAATGGATAGATGAAAAAACTTAAACCATTGGAGGTCGCACCCTTCACGGGTGTGTGGATTGAAA
>DUGT01000106.1:1362-5014 GCA_013331275.1 Methanosarcina sp.
ACGGGTGTGTGGATTGAAATACTTTTGATACCGAGGTCAGTAACTGGACCAGTTTGTCGCACCCTTCACGGGTGTGTGGATTGAAATTTTCAGGTACATTTCACAAATATTTTCACAAGTCGCACCCTTCACGGGTGTGTGGATTGAAATGTTCCTTAAATGGATAGATGAAAATAAATTAAAAAAGTCGCACCCTTCACGGGTGTGTGGATTGAAATTTGATGCCTTCAATTGATTGCCCGGATGATTGTGGAGTCGCACCCTTCACGGGTGTGTGGATTGAAATAACGGAGGGTCAAGTGCTGTCCAGGCATATACCAGGTCGCACCCTTCACGGGTGTGTGGATTGAAATAATTAATCACCTGTTTTTAGTTTGTAACAATCTTCGTCGCACCCTTCCAGGTGTGTGAATTGAAACCCTGTATGTAAAAAGCAGAAAATTCATAATTGTTTTTCAAATACTTTTTACAACTTAAGCTTACAAAGTTGAACGGACTAACAGAGAACCGAATAAAAGACTGAATAAAAAAGTGAATAAAAGACTGAATAAAAGACTAACAAAGTCAAAATATCCTAAATAATTCAAATAGTTTAAAAAAGAATTTTCGGAGTGAGCCGGCCGAATTTTGTAAACAGTCGACTGAGTTAACTGCCGGTTCAACTCAATAGCTAATTTTAATCAGTTGATTGTTACTGTATAAGCCCGAAGTGAGAGCTTTTTATAGACTCCTTAAAGCTTCACAGTATCAATCAAGTCCAGAATTCTCAGAGCAAGATGTGCGCCGTTTGCGCCGTTATCAATCCCTACGCTTCCAACTGGCACTCCTGGGGGCATCTGGGCAATGGAGAGCAGGGCATCGAGTCCGCCAAGCTTCGCGCTAACAGGGACTCCTACTACAGGTCTTTTTGTTCTGGAAGCTACAACCCCTGGAAGGGCTGCAGACAAACCTGCAATTGTAATAAAGACCTTTGCATCGGTGCTTGAAATGTAGCTTTCAAGTTCGTCAGGGTTCCTGTGAGCAGAAATAACCATAACTTCGTAAGTGTATTTGCTCTTTTCAAGTACGGATACCGCACGGTTGGCGATGGACCTGTCGGATTCGGAACCCATAATTATTGAAATATCAACCATTTTTAGCTTCTCCTGAGCAGTCAGGGCAGGCTTCCTTTGCCGCTTAACTCGTTCTGGCGCTCAATACTCATCCTGATAAGAACCTCAAAAATGGCCTTTATGGAACCCGGATCAAGGTTGAGCTCGGTTGCGGCATTTAAAGCTCTGTTAATTACAACCTCGTTTTGCTTCTGGTCATTTATCGAAGTACCATTTATTCTTTTTGATTCAAGCACTCTTTCGGCCATATTTACTCTTCTATCAATGAGGGCAAGTATTTCCCTATCAATTTCCTCGATTTCTCTGCGGATGTCCTCAAGTTCGTTCAAGTGAACCCCTCTGTTTATAAAGACATTGCATCTCTGTTATTTATAGAGGTTTCTATAACCCTGCCTTCGATCCCGCAGCTTTCCCAGGCTGACCTGAGCTCTTCTATCTGTTTTTCTTTAACAAGAGCAACATATGCCGGGCCCGATCCGGATAGACTTACCCCTTTTACACCGCATTCCAGGGCTTGAAGAATGCATTCGGTATCAAACCCAAGGGCGCTGCAGTAGAGAAAACCGTTTAAAGTCATTGCTTTTTCATACTCTCCTGCAAGTGCAAGTTCGTATGCCATATCTATATACGGAGCAATGAGTTCCGAACGTTTAACATTTGTTTGTGAACTGAACACTTTCCTGTTCGGCGCAAAGATAAGGACCTTTGAATTGTATTCCTCTCTTTTAAGCAATTCCAGTTTCCGATTGTCGGTAATCACAACTCCGCCGAAAAAAGAAGCACAAGCGTCATCAAAAGATCCTGTTATGGTTACTTTTGCTTCTCTTGCAGCTCTTACCCCAAGCTTTACAGCGTCAAGAGGAGGCATTGATTCTCCTATAGCATTTAAAGTTGCCAGTACGGTTGCATTGGCAGCTGCACTGCTGCTCTTGAGTCCGCCTGCAAGAGGAATATTGCTGCTTGTTTTTACCTTGCCCCCAAGTTTAATCTCGAAATGTTCAAGCACAAGTTCAACACACCTTTCAATAAGAAAAGTGTCTGCTTCAGGCATTCCCTCAATCGATCCGCGGACTTTTCTTTCGCGGTCCGAGAGTTCCACCTCTGAATATGTTTTTAAGCCAGTTCCGAATGCCGCACCTTTCCAGGTTGCAAATGCCGCGATAATGGTTCCTGCTCCAGACGCGCAGGCATGCCCTTCAAGTATCATCATCCTCAGAATGCATTATTCTTTAATATTTTTTACTGCGTTCCTTCACAGGATCCGGGTCTCCTGAAATGCAAAGCTTTGAAAGTATTCATAAACAAGCGGAAATCCACAAACATAAGTAGCAAAGTTGAATCGCATATACAAGAAACATTTCTAAATGTTATCAGAGGATACTATTCGAATCAGGAACAAAAGTTTCTAATTTCAGATCTAACGGATTCAATGAAAAATATGAAATCATCATCAGACCCAGGAAAGTATAGCAGGTAGGTGGATCTACTTACACACTTCTCATCCTTAATAACGGACTGAAAAAATGGGGACCAAAACAGGCACAAAGGTTTTATTCAAGCCCCAGCCTGACGGAAAACTACTGAATAATCCAGTTCTAGAAGGGCTGTCAATAAAAATGAGAAGATTTCCAGGGTAAAATTTTATTCATTACCAGAAAAAGATCTCAAAGTAATAAAAGAGTTAAATATATAACTAACATCTTAAATCGAGATAATTGATTTACCTTTGAATGCTCTGAACTGCTCAAAAGATATTTTTAGATTTATAAATGTATTTTAGAGTTTCTGAAAGATATCTAAAGTATAATAGAGGAAAATTGAGCTGTAAAATGTTGCAAAAAGAGTTAAAATGAGAAAGATACCAGAAGGTATTCTAATAAAAACAATTTATATTTTTAAGATTGAATGGATAAAATAGGAAAAAATATAAAGTAAAGTGCAGAACATCAGTGCACATATAAAAAATTAATACTTATGAAAAATTTGGAAGAGCTTGAAGTCTTCTGGATAGAAAGCTTTTTGTTTATGGATAAAAAGCTTTTTTATTAATGTGGTGAGGGAATTAGGCGATAGAAAGCAATTTATTTATATTCTGGTGTTATTTCCACGGAGGCACTTTCTATTCTACCGTAGAAAGGGTCTTAAACTTCCAATTTACTTCCAGATACACTGGGAAAGGAAAGGAACATCTACAATTTCCCCCAATCCCCTCAGTACGATAAATAGAAGTTACATAAATGCATGGATCAAGAAATTAAATTTAAGTACCAATCCGTAAAGGAAAGCAATCCGAGAAATCCTTAGGTACTATGCTTTTCCCAAAGGAGGGAAGCTATGAATATGTTGGAACGATTTAAGGTAAGCTTTTCAAAAATGTTCAATAAACTGTTCAAGAAAAAAGGAGCATGCATAGGAATTTACGGCCCCCCAAATGCCGGTAAGACGACCCTTAGTAATCGGATCCTCAAGGATTGGGTCGGAGCTGAAGAAACTATGGGTTCTGTTTCTCATATCGCTCATGAAACCCGGCATGCCAAGAG
>DUGT01000106.1:5144-6673 GCA_013331275.1 Methanosarcina sp.
AACGAGATAAGTATTGAGACCAATGGGCACACAATCAACCTTGATATCGTAGACACGCCCGGGCTTGCCACAAAAATCGATTTCCATGACTTCATGGAGCAGGGAATGAGTGATTCCGAATCCAAGAAACGGTCCAAAGAAGCAACAGAAGGCGTAATCGAAGCTGTCAAATGGCTGGATGATCTTGATGGTGTCATACTTGTTATGGATTCCACAGAAAACCCCTATACTCAGGTCAATGTAACAGTAATAGGGAACATGGAAGCCAGAAACCTTCCGCTTCTTATCGTAGCAAACAAGGTAGACCTTCCTGATGCCGACCCATCTGTCATAAAGGAAGCTTTCCCCCAGCATCCTATGGTGCCAGTTTCTGCCCTTGAAGGAGTGGGAATGGACTCGTTTTATGAAGCTCTAGCAAAACAGTTCGGGTGATCCATATGCAGGGAATTCAACTTGATTTGGTATCCGAAGCCAGAATTTCTCAGATGGCTTCGATGGAAAAAGTCAGATACATAATCGATGAGGTACGAAAAGGTAAGATTCTGGTGCTTGAAAAGGGCCTGAACCCGATGGAGGAAGCAAAACTTATAGAAATGACAATGTCAGTGATTCAGCCTGATGTTTTTTCGGGTATCGAGATGCAAAGTTATCCTGCAAATACAGACGGCTCATTTCTTGGAAAAATTCTCAAAAGACAGAGCAGTAAGAGACTTACGGTAATAGGGCCTGCAAACCAGCTCAAAACCCTTAAAAAAGATCGGAATCTCATAAGTGCACTTGTCTCTGCAAGTAAGTAAACGAAGTGGAAGCAATGTGTGCCCAGAAGACCCAAGATGAGGAAGCTATAATCTACCCTCCCCAGTCTCTAGGCTCCTTTGAGATGGGCAGGAATGACGTCAACTTAATCTGTACTTACGGGAAAATCGCCGTGTGGTTTGGACGGAAAGTTCCCGATTACATTATAGCGCAGATACTAATTGGAATTTCAAAAGTTGACCAGTCTACAGTTCATGAATTTGAAATTATCTGCAACTTTGATGAGATCACGGAATATGAGAGTAAAGGGTACACACTCGTGTCCTATGGAAAAACAGCCGGTGGTTATCGCGTAAACTATAGTATTCCTTTTTCCAATAAAAAAGCCCTTTTTCATTTATCAAAATTTATACTTGAAGAGCTCCAAAAAGGAGAAACACGTAAAGACTTTTATTGGAATGGGAACGACTGTGACATCCAGAGGCTATATCACGAATTTAAAAGTAATATTGAAAATTGGGAACTGAAAACTATTAATTATAAAACTGAGTCGCAAGTAAGCAAATAAAGTCAGGACTGCCAGCACTGCAGCAAGGTGAAAAGAAGGCTTCCGAAGTTTGCCCTGAGATCCGCACTTTAGATTTGAGTAAGGATTTTGGCAAAGTTTCAGGAGCATTTTCTATTTGATGCTGACATAGGCAGGTAAATAAGAACATAATCAGTTATCAGTTAACTGTTATCAGTTAATCATAATTGGTTAATTGTCATCAGTT
>DUGT01000106.1:6853-10725 GCA_013331275.1 Methanosarcina sp.
ATCAGTTAATCGTAATTGGTTAACTGTTATCAGTTAATCGTAATTGGTTAATTGTCATCAGTTAACTGTTATCAGTTAATCGTAATTGGTTAATTGTCATCAGTTAATTATTATAGGATCTATCAATTAACTATTATCAGTTAATTATTATATAATCCATCAATTAATTATTATAAAATCAGGCATTTAACCAGCACTTAACCCAATGTTTTTCGGAGAACTCATATGGAAAAAGTTCAGGTAAATAATTGTGAAGACGTACTACTATCAATGAAACTGATTGCAGTAAACCTCAATGATATAATTGACAGACTAGATAGAGAAGCCATAAGGTCGATGATCCAGAAAATTCTGGAAGGCGAAAGAATTTTTGTGATGGGAGCCGGAAGGTCCGGGCTTGTTGCCAAAGCTTTTGCAATGAGGCTTATGCACCTTGGATTCAGTGTGTATGTGGTTGGTGAAACTACAACCCCTGCTGTCAGACCCGAGGATGTGGTGATTGCCATTTCAGGATCAGGAGAAACCCATTCTATAGCTGATCTCGGGAAAATAGTAAAAGACATTGGTGCAACTCTCATAACGGTTACATCTAAAAAAGAATCCACACTCGGCAGAGTCTCGGATATTGCTATGATCCTTCCTAGCAAGACTAAAAATGACCCTGATGCAGACGGTTACCTTGAAAGAAATATGCGGGGAGGTTACAAAACTCTGCCACCTCTGGGCACATCTTTTGAAATTACATCACTTATTTTCCTTGATTCGATAATTTCTCAGCTTATAACGCTCACAGGCGCCTCTGAAGCCGAACTGAAATCGAGACATACGAATATTGAATAAAGCCTTAACCGCTAAATCGCTAGAAAGCATCAGATCCATCTAAACACAGTTAACTTATAAGGATAACAGGAGGGCTCAATTTGAAGGAAAGAAAATTTTCAGATAACGTAGCCAGAATCGACATCTCAGGAATCAGGAAGATTTTCGAAGCTGCAGGCTCGGATGCCATTAACCTTGGGCTTGGACAGCCTGATTTTGATACTCCAGAGCATATCAAGGCAGCAGCAGTAAAAGCTATAAACAAAGGTTTTACGGGCTATACGGTTGGTTCGGGAATTCCGGAGTTAAGAGAAGCCCTGAGTTCCAAGTTCCAGGAAGAAAACAGGTTCACGGTTTCTCCTGAGGAAATAATTGTTACTTCGGGAGCATCTGAAGCTCTTGCCATTGCCCTTACAGCCCTGCTAAACCCTGGAGATGAAGTTCTTATCTCAAACCCGGGCTTTGTTTCTTACAATGCACTGACCCAGATCGTCAGTGGTAAAGCTGTAAGTGTCCCCCTTGCCGAAGACCTTACCATGAAGCCTGAGACCGTGCTTGAGAAAATTACCCCTAAAACCCGAGCTCTTATCCTTAACTCTCCTTCAAATCCTACAGGAACTGTCGCAAGCAGAGCCGATATAAAAGCCCTGGCCGAGATTGCAGACGACCATAATATAACCATTATTTCGGACGAAGTCTATGAATACTTCATCTATGAAGGAGAACATGTAAGCCCTGCCAGTTATTCGGACAATGTTATTACGGTAAATGCTACCTCAAAAAGCTATGCTATGACCGGCTGGAGGCTTGGCTACGTAGCAGCCCAGAAAGAATACATAGGTCAGATGCTTAAGGTACATCAGTATATCCAGGCCTGCGCCAATTCAATCGCTCAGAAAGCAGCTTATGCAGCGTTGACAGGACCTAAAGACTCAGTCAAAGTTATGTTAGATGAGTTCAGAAAGCGCAGGGATGTACTCGTAAAAGGGCTGAACGATCTAGGGATGGAATGTGCTCTCCCGAAAGGAGCTTTCTACGCTTTCCCGAAAGTCTCAAACTCCTCAGAAGTAGCCTCAAAATTGATCTCAAACGGCATTATTGTCACTCCGGGTACAGCCTTCGGAAGCGAAGGAGATGGACATATTCGATTTTCCTATGCGGCTTCAATGAGAGATATTGAAAAAGCTTTAGGCATAATGGAAAAAGTCCTTTGAGAGCGTAGTCCGAAACTAACTCAAATAAGCATTTTTAAAATATTTTAAAAGTTCATGAGAAAATGTTCTGAAAAATTTTTAAAGTTTCCTGCAACAGGGACAGTTTTTCAGACTTTCTTTTTTCGGACCTTCTTTTTTCAGACTTTCTTTTTTCAGACTTATCTTCAGATCTTCTTCTAATGGTTGCCCATGTTTCTCGATAGTTTGTCAGCACTTCCATTCTACAGTTTCTACAAAGATGGGGACTATCTCAGGAGATTCGTATTCCATATTAGGAATCTCACCATAGTATTTGTAATATAAGCGTATGTCTACGGAAGTGCGAGGATTGGGAATCTCAACTTTAGTTATATTTGTAATTTGCTTATCTACAGTTACCTTAAATGTATATTCCTTTTTTTCCCGTGAGAACTTTAAACTTAAAGGACGAGATTGTGACAAATCGCTTTTAGGTTCCAGATAGTGGTTTTCGTTTATTATTGATTTATCATGCTGATCAAACACTTCAACTGTTACATCGTGACTTTTGACATCATGGTTGTGTATTATGAAAAACGATGCAGTTGGTCCTGTAAAAATAAAAGGAGTGGTTGTGGGAAGAGAGACACAGATAAATAAAACAATTGTTAGGAGAGACAGTATAATGATAAATTTTTTCCTTATGTTATTCGCCAGTTCAACCATCTCTGTAAACTTGTTCTGCTAAAGATCTACAAAGGTTACGATAGTATGCACAAAATTAATAAGTCTGTGTCCTAAAAACGTTATCGTATACTGGAATCAGTATACTATATCGAATTCTTATAAAGTAGATTCAATATTGCTTTGAATACTTATAAAATTTATGACACTGTTATTGGCACCTTTAAAATAAAAAATATAAAATATACGGTTGTATAACAATACAACGAGAAATCTTTAGCGGGAAGAGATTTAGTTCATAAATATAACATAAAACAGATGGGGGATTAGCTTGAAACTTGAGCGCATTAAATCGGAAGGTTTGGCTCATCTTTCTTATTTTATAAGTTCGGAAAATGAAGCCATAGTTATTGACCCTCGAAGAGACTGTCAGGTCTATGCCGAACTTGCCAGAAGAGAGGATATGAACATAAAATATATTTTTGAAACCCACCGAAATGAAGACTACTTAATTGGTTCCCTGGAACTGAAGAAGCTTACAGATGCAGAGATTTATCACGGTCATGGAGTGGATTTCAAATACGGGAACTACTTGAATGAAGGCCAGAAGTTTGATTTTGGCTCAATGAGACTGACTGCTTTACATACTCCTGGCCATACGGATGAGAGTATGTCATATACCCTGACAGACCTTGATACGGGAAAAGAACCAGTAATGGTTTTTACTGGGGATGCACTGTTTGTAGGCGATACCGGAAGAACCGATCTCTATGGTCCGGAGGAAGCTCCAAGGCTGGCAGCAAACCTTTATGACAGTATATTTAACAAAATCCTTCCTCTGGGAGACGGAGTAATACTATGTCCTGCGCACGGTGCAGGCTCGGTTTGTGGGGGAGCTATCGCCAAACGAGACTACAGTACGCTTGGACTTGAGCGTGTACAAAATCCTGCTCTACAAAAAACAAACAGGGAGGAGTTTATCAAGTTCAAACTTCAAGAGAAACTTGAGTTTCCTCCTTACTTCTATAAAATGGAACAGTATAACCTGCAGGGACCTCCTCTGCTGCAGGGCCTGCCAGTTCCGAAGCCGCTTTCACCAGTGGAGTTCAGAGCAGAAATGGAAAAAGGGGCAGTGGTCGTGGATACCCGCATGCCTCATTCTTTTAGCGGAACGTATATAAGAAACACTTATAGCCT
>DUGT01000106.1:10908-11374 GCA_013331275.1 Methanosarcina sp.
GCTGGAGGAAAAAGAGCATCTTGAGACTGCTGTAAGGTATCTGGTCCGTCTGGGTTATGACAACATCATTGGTTTTTTGAACGGCGGAATTGCAGCCTGGTATATGAAAGCCTTACCTGTGGACAAAATTAGTTTTATCTCGGTCCATGATCTGAAAAATAAACTGGAAGAGCACGAGGAAATGACACTACTGGATGTTAGGAAAAAGAAGGAGTGGGATGAAGGGCATATTCAGGGAGCCAAAAATATATACGTTGGGGAACTTGAGGAAAATCTGGATGGGATCCCGAAAGACTCTCAGGTAATTGTTTATTGTGACAGTTCCAGGCGTTCCAGTATAGCAACTTCGATTTTGAAAAAGCATGGCTATAATAATGTATATAACGTACTTGGCAGCATGACCGCATGGAAAAACGCCGGATATAACACAGTAAAATAAAACTTTTTTTCTTAAAGCTGCTCACTC
>DUGT01000106.1:11493-12878 GCA_013331275.1 Methanosarcina sp.
TTAAAGCTGCTCACTCAGAAAAAGGAGTTTGGAAATCTTTATATTCTCTCTCTTTTTTTAACATACTATGGTTTTACATGTTCCGCGCATTCTTCTTCCAAACGATAACTGGGAAAAGTGGGCAGTCATTGCCTGTGATCAGCACACTCAGGATCCGGAATACTGGAAAAGAGTTGAAGAGTTTATTGGAGATGCTCCCTCTACTTTTAATTTAATTTATCCGGAAATATATCTTCCGCTAGATGAAAATAGAGTAAATAAGATTCATAAAACCATAAGTGACTACAAAAAGTTTCTTGTTGACTATGGCGCCTGCTTTATTCTCGTAAGACGTTCGGTCTCAGATAAAGAAAGAACCGGGCTTGTTGTTGCAGTAGACCTGGAAGAGTATCAGTTCAACGGATCAGACTCGTTTATCAAACCAACTGAAGGCACTATTAAAGAAAGGCTTCCTGCAAGAGTCAGAATAAGGGAAAATGCAGAACTGGAACTCTCACACATCTTAGTGCTGTATGACGATCCTTATTTCTCGGTTATTCCAAGAAACCCTGTTGATTTTGTTTGTAAAGAGAACAAGATTTATGATTTTGATCTGATGGAAGGTGGCGGCCACATCACGGGCTACAAAATCATTAATGAAAAAATAATCAAAGAAATTTCGGATAAAATCCTGAACCTGGGAACCCTGCTTGTTGGCGATGGGAACCACAGCCTTGCTGCTGCAAAGAGCTTCTGGGAACAAATTAAAGGGACCGTACAGGCCGATCATCCTGCAAGGTATGCAATGGTTGAGCTTGTAAATGTTCATGACCCCGGACTTTCCTTTGAACCTATTCACAGAGTTGTAAGCGGAATTGAGCCTGAAAAGCTACTCAAAAAATTCAGTGCAAGGATCGAAGAAACCGAAACCTCACCCTCAAATACTGATTTTCCGGTTGCAGGACACTCAATAGGGTTTATTACAAAAGATAGGTCTGGTATGCTTGTCTTTGATAATCCAGTGTACGATCTGGAGGTCGAAACCCTTGACGAGATCATTGACAATTACTCAATCGAATATGAGCATGATCCTGAAGTCGTGGAAAAACTTGGAAAAAAACAGGGTAATATCGGTTTCTTCCTTCCTCCGTTGAAGAAGAGCGATTTTTTTTCTCTAATTAAAAAGAAAGGAGTTCTTCCTAGAAAATCATTTTCGCTCGGAAAGGAAAATGAGAAGAGATATTATATCGAAGCCAGAAAGATTGTTCCGTAAGGCTTCCTATCGTGTAATCCCTTTCATTTTTTATCTTTCATTTCTTTACCTTTCTTTTATCTATCCTTCATTTACCTATCTTTCACTTATCTATCTTTCGTTTACCTACATTTCACTTATCTATCTTTCGTTT
>DUGT01000106.1:13061-35030 GCA_013331275.1 Methanosarcina sp.
TATCTATCTTTCACTTATCTATCCTTCATTTACCTATCTTTCACTTATCTATTTTTCACTTCTTTATAATTTACTTTTATATTTTTATTTATTTGTTTGTATTTATCTGTCTTATTTTTCTTTACTCACTTATGCTTAGTTTTTCCATTTCCAAAGAGAGACAAAAACTCGATTTTTATAAAGATACGGGCTTGTATATTTATCCTGTAGCTTCAACCTAAACAGCTAAAGTCGTGAAAATACGAGACCCTCTGCCGTTTCATTGTAGTGAGAAGGAAAGACTTAGAATATGATTTGTATCTTAAAAGAAACTATTTCAATTAAAAAAAAGCCGTCCATTTATGAATAAGTGACTTACTTTGACAGTCAAATTATAAATACCTTTAATCTAATAATTGATTTATTAAATAAATAATCACTAGGGGTGTGATATATGGCAGACTTGATAAGACTTGCTGTAGTCTTTCTAATATTAGCATTGATTGCGTATATACTGGGTGCAAGGGGAATTGCCGGTTTCTCAATGGAGATCGCAAAGTGGCTCGTCATAATCTTTATTATACTTGCAATTATCTCGTTCCTGTTATGACGGTAGCCTTTTAACGAAGTTAACACTGGTTCAAGAAGATAACCATGCACTTGAGGTGATAGAGAGTAATAGTTCCAGGAGTTAAAGCCAGATTACTTTTTAAATACTTTTGTCCGATTATTATTTTCTCAGGCATTAAGAAAATCAATTAGTTTATTTTCTTTTTTAATTAAGATAAGTTCATGTTAATTAATTTTTCAGCATTTTATACTCTTAGAATTTTCTTACACTAGTGCATATCGAGCTTTTTCGATCAATTTAACCTATTTTGTGTAATGCTAATCCTGATTGAACAAGTTAACAAGTGTTTGACAAATTATAATCTTAAACGAGTATTAGAATTATAAACATATTATAATTTGTACCAATATACTTATATTCCTTTATATTAATTTTCGGTTAATTAATCGAAGTATCACCCATACTTTGAATGTACTGGGGAATCAAATTGAACAGGTTAGCTATTTTACTGGTAGTCTTTCTTCTCATAACATTAGGCTCGGGTATCGGAGCTGCGGCTGAGGTTTACGTCCAGCCTGGAGAATCGATACAAACCGCATTAGATAATGCAGTCTCAGGTGACGTAATAATCTTAAAACCCGGAATCTATACCGAGAATATCAAAATAGACAAAAATAACCTTGTAATATCCTCGGAATCCGGGAATCCTGATGACACAATAATTACGGCTAAGAGCTCAGACAATCATGTAATCTCCTTGCAGGCTGATAACGTAAAAATTAGCGGACTTGGGATTACAGGAACAAAAAACAGCTATGCAGGAATCTATCTCTCAGAATGCAATAACTGCATCATTGAGAATAATAAAATCCTGAACAACGGTTATGGAATTTATCTCTTGAACTCAAAAGGCAATAAGTTCTCAAATAACGTGATCGCAAATAATGAAGAAAATGGGATTTTGTTATCGACCTCGACCAATAATACCATCTTCGGAAATACTGCTTCGGATAATAAAGACACTGGCATTCATATCAGCACTTCGGATGGTAACACGCTTACAGGCAATAACATATCCTCAAACGATGTTTACGGCCTTTTCGTCTGTCCAGAGAGTGACGACAATCTGATTTATAATAACTATTTCAACAATAACGTCAATGCAGAGATTCAAAACGGAGTCGGAAACGCCTACAATACGGCAAAGACCGAAGGCAAGAATATTGTTGGCGGTTCTTATCTTGGAGGTAATTTCTGGGCAGAACCTGAAGGTACAGGTTTTTCGGATACTGCAGTTGATGCGGACGGAGACGGAATTGCGGATTCCGAATACAGAATTTCACAAAGCATCTACTCTGATCAGTTACCTCTTATTTCGTCTTCCAAACCACAACAGCCCGGACCTCCGATAGCAAACTTCAAAATAGATAATAGCGATGGCTCTGCTCCTCTTTCAGTCCAGTTTACCGACCTGTCAGAAAATACAGACTCATGGGGCTGGGACTTTGAAAGTGATGGGAAAATTGACTCTACTGAGGAAAATCCGGTTCATGTGTTCACGACGATCGGAACTTACACTGTTACCCTCAGCGCTACAAATAAAAACGGAACAGATTCAAAAACTGCCGCAGTAATTGTTACCCATCCTGTTGGAAATAGCTCCATGAACAATACAAGCGAAGATCCTAAAACTATCGAAAATTCATCAGGCGCAAATGAAAGTTCCGATAACATAACCAGTGCTGTCGAAGCAGGTGGTAACCGGACCTATTACAATCAAACTGAGGATAGTGGAATTACTACCAATGCTGGACTTGATTCTCAATCTGGATCTGGAGCTGTCAACCTTAATGGAGAAAGTAACGCAGGAACAAACACTTCAGGCGCCAACTTTAATGGAGAATATAATGCAGGAACAAACACTTCAAGTGCCAACCTTAACACTTCAAGTGTCAACCTTAATGGAGAAAATAATTCAGGAATAAACACTTCAAGTGCCAACCTTAATGGAGAAGATAATTCAGGAATAAATACTTCAAGTGTTGAGTACGCACTTGAAAATAAAACAGATGCTCCAGGGTTTGAAATCGCCTATGGAGCAGTTTCCCTGCTTGCTGTGTTCCTGTACAGAAAAGTAAGACCAGGGAATTAAATGAAAGCGACAGTTAAATCAAGTAAAAACGATAAATGAATTGAATAAAAGCAGTAATTTAATTTAGCAAAAATAATAATTAAATTAACGGAATTGACAAAATTAAGTGACAAGTTAAGGTTTTAAACCTTTACTTTCTTTTTTCATAGCTTTGTAAGACAAGTTGAAGAGTAATCCAAATTTTTAATTTCCCTCATACTGATGAAGACTTTTTATTCATCCGATACTAATGAATAAATATTTACATAATATCCAAATTATAATAATTTTATGTATCGGTTTAAATGTTTTTAAGAATGTTTAAAAATTAATTAAATACTAATAGTGATATCCATGAAATTTCATTTTAAGACATTTTATTTCTGAAAATGTATTTTCTACTCTGGTTACATTCGAATAATATAGGAAAAAAATTCTCTTCCATCAGGCTACTCATTACTGAATAAAAGAAATTGGGATTATCCGTAATGGGTAATTCAGGTTTTAGGAGAGTCTTAAACCTCTTTGAAGGCTTATTTCCTCGATCTGTAGTTTTTGATTCTTTTGAATATTTGCCCTGGGTTGAAAGCTTCAAAACCCGAAACCTTCATTCCGTCAATCCTTGACAGGAAACATATTAAATAAGGTTTCCTTCAGGATGCTATCTTACCTCATTATGATAATTCATTGATGATTCCAAAAAGCTTTTATATTAAGTCGATGAGGTACTCCATAGAAATCTTGGGGGAACTTTAAAAAATATATAATGAGTTTCCTTTATTCAAGTTTCAAAAAAACGACATAATACGGAATTTGCTCTGCCACCCTGAAACGGCTAAATTGATTACGAACTCTTGTGGAGTTGGAAAAGAAAAAGGCTCGACAAGTTTCATAAGCCAATTCCGGAGTGAAAAAACAGTTCCAAGCTTCAAAAAACAAACAAAATGTCTGTTGAATTAAGAAGCAAATTAGCAGAGGCAAATCAGAATTAATACAAGGCGAGTAGAACCCATATCCGCCTTCCATAACCCAATCCTGAATCGTATCCAGGATTCACCCTGCAGTTCACATAGATCCCTACCCAGGATCTAACCCAAAGTCCAACCTGCGGTTCACATAGATCCCTACCTAGGATCTAACCCAAAGTCCAACCTGCAGTTCAACCTAAAACCCAACCTTCGATCCAACAGGGGTCTTTCGGATTCAATCCAAAATCCAGCCTTCGATCCAACAGCGGTTCTATGGATTCAATCCAGTCTAACCTGCGATCCAACAGGGACTCTCCTGAACCTGGCCCAAAATCAGCTTTGAATATTCGGCACCTAACCGAGGATTATCCCAAGATCCGCATTCGAGCCAATTTTGGAACCCAACAGGACTCAACCTTGATCCAACATAGTAGTTGACCCCACGATCCCATCAAGATTTAGCTCCGATCCAATCCTGAAGGGCGTAAGAAATCATGCAGCTTATCAAGAAACCCGAAATAGACCTTGCCTTGGAAGCTCAGAAAGGAGCAGCCAGACAAAAAGTTGAGCAAAAAGACCGATGTACTGACAAACTTAAAACTTACAACTGTTTTAAGGAATTAAAAACAGATAATTTTGAAACCCTAAACCCAGAAATGAGATTTTGCATCACATACAGTAACAGTATCCTATCTGATAGTACCTGCAAGGCTGAAAGACCAGGTTTGTCTCTCCTGCAAACTGCAGAGAAAGACATATCAGGCTTTAACTTGCAGTTGACTGGTAACATTTTACAAGTAGTCACTGGCAATGCAACCGAATACTGCTCCTGCCCGTTGACCCAGAGAGTCGAGAACTAACCCAATAAAACGGTGTTAACATGTCAGTTAACGACTCGGTCAACCGAATAGTGACAGGTTCCGGTGTAATACTTGCAGGAACCTTTATTGGAATGCTTCTCGACATTATTACTAAAAAAGTACTCACTTCACATCTCGCGCCAGCTGACTTTGGCACATACTCCCTTGCACTTACTGTGATCTCAATTACAGGTGCATTTGCAACCCTTGGACTCAATGAAGGAGTTCCAAGATATATTGCGTTCTTCAGAGGCAAGCATGAGGAACAGAAGGTACATGAGTTAATCATCTCAGCCATGATTATGGGCTTGATTGCAGGCTTGCTTTCAATTCTGGTATCACCTTCCCTGTTCCATGCTCTGGCAGGAAATGGCTTTGATGCGCAAGGCAAAGTATTGTCCGTAGTGAAGATCCTTATCTTTGCGGTCCCGTTTACAATACTCCTGAACCTGACAGTAGCAATCTACAGAGGATTCGACCGTACTAGTGTTAACATGTATTTTTATAACATTATAAGGCCGGTATCTCTGCTTGGATTTGCTACGATTGCCGTGTTTATCAAGGCTTCCCTGAAAGGAGTTGTGTTTGCGGATCTGCTCTCAATGATCTTTACCTTCAGCATAATGTCCGTATACTTCATAAAGAGGCCGCCAGTTAAGCATAAAGCCAAACAGGAACGGAAGATTCAATTCAGTGACACAACCAGGCAGTTGATAAGGTATTCGTTCCCACTTTTGATAACCGCAACTCTGCTCAACATTATGAGCTGGATAGATACAATAATGCTCGGTTATTTCAAGTCTGCTGAAATCGTTGGAATTTACAATGCAGTATATCCTCTTGTAGGATTCCTGTCTCTGGTAGTATCTTCCGTAGGCTTTGTTTATGTCCCTATTACATCCAGACTCTGGGGTCAAAACGAGACTGCTCCACTTGGCTCAATCTATGCAGTAATGACTAAATGGTGCTTCCTGCTCACGTTCCCTCTATTTGCACTTATATTCGTGTATCCTGAATACTTTATTACAAAGCTCTATGGAGCACAATACGTAAGCGGAGCCACTTCCCTGCGTATCCTTGCCCTTGGGTTCATAACAAACTCGTACTTCGGGTTTAACTATCACACCCTGTTAGCCTCTGGGGACTCGGATTTCCTCATGAAGTGCTCAGTAGCAAGTGCAGGCATTAATGTCGCCCTCAACTTCATGTTAATACCTGAGTATGGAATGATAGGTGCAGCTGTAGGAACTGCAGTGTCCTTTGTATCAATCGAGGTTTTGATGACTTTAAGGGCCTGGAAAAAGCAGAATATGCATCCTTTCACCTCGATGTACAGGAAATTAACTTTCATCGTTACCTTGATGGTCGGGGCCATGCTCGCAGCCAGGAATGCGCATCTACTTACCGGATCACTCTGGGAGTATGCAGCCTTCATAATCGGATATTTCCTGATTGTCAATCATGCGAAAATCCTGGACAACACTGAAATAGAGATGATAGGCGAGATCCGGAAGAATTTCAAGTACAGGATCAGTCTTCGTATTCCCGAACCGTTCAAAACCCTTACACCGTAATTTAATCCGTGCAAGGAAACCGGCAATCTTATAATTTAAAGAGTATCAGAAATTTGCTTGTGCTTGATATCACTCATCAAGTGAGTAAATTTTAATTTTTTTTTAGAAATACAACCGTATTGTTAACTGGAGGTTCCGGCTGGACCCTTAAATATTCTTCAAATCCGGAAGGCAATTCGAATAGAGAACCGCTGTCCAGAACTCTTCTAATACCCTTTTCGTAAAGGCGGTAGGAAACTTTACTTCCTTCAGGAAGTACCTTTGCCAGGTGTTCAAATACCTCCTTTTTGGGTTCAGCCTGAGCAGCAATCATATAAAGGTCACAGCTGCTTTTAAGGGGTAGAATGAAATGGTTTCCTTCAATTATCTTGATTCTTTTGGAAAGACCTAGACAGGCAATTACTTCTCTTGAAATATTTGATCTTTTTCCAACCTGCTCAATTCCAATTCCCTGAAGATCGTACTTTTGACAGAGAACTATCAAACTCAGGGGAAGAGGACCACTTCCAAGAAAAAGAACACAGTCTTTCGGTTTCAAGCCTGAAACTGTATATTCGGTCCTGGCAAGCTGTAAGTAGTTTTGATAAAATGTAAAATTCTGAAGAGTTTCCCATGGATTTGAGCTTTCAAGGAGGCTTTTTGCTTTTTCTATTTCAAGTTTCAGATTGTATAAAAATCTAAAGTTTGAAATTGAAATCATCAAAGAGTCAAATCCCGGACTTTTAAAGAAAAAATTAAATTGATTTCTAATGGTGGGCTCAGTTGTTTTGAGAGCCTTTCAGACTTTATAAGCTTAATGGCAAATTCAAGATCAAAAGTGACCTGATTCCAGATGAGTGGAATTCTTTAAGTGGACTTTGCTTAGCAGAAGGACAATTATCCATAGATCGTCTCCAAAAATAGAGAGTGCAATTAATCTCGCAAAATAAAAGGTTGCTATTAGGAAAAATTGACAAATAAATCTAATAATTATTGGATTCTTAATTATATTTCTATAAGACATATATTTTACATAGCCTCTACTATATATGCATAGAAGGTGTTTTAGCATATAGGGGGTTAAAATCTGACGCAGAAAGCGATGAGAGAAATTATCGGCAGAGCTGTTGTTGATCAACCGTTCCGGGATTCTCTACTTAAAGATCCAGAGTCTGCCTTACAGGGTTATAATTTGAGCACTGAGGAGAAAAACAGCATAACTGCCATCAAACAACTTAAGTTCGATACTTTAGAAGCAGAGCTAGAGAAAAAGTTGCCAGAACAAATGAAAATGGCATTATTCAGTGGAAGATGCGGCAGTGCAATAGATTAAGAACCTCACATTATCTTAGATAGTCTCAGAACCTGTAACAGCTGTATTAGGGACGAGCTATTTTTTTTCATTTTTTCCTCAATCTCAGTGGAGAGCGTTTCCATTACCTTTTGTGCCTCTTCAATGGAATCCATTTCTTCAACCCGGTCCACAACCATCAGAATAGCTTCGAGGAATAAATCTTGAAGTTGTAGCTCAGCCATTTCAAGAAGAGTAGCGCGCTCCTTAGCATTGACACTTCCATCTCCACTCCACGTGGCTCTTACATATTTCTCGTAGAGGGCTAAATTAATCCATTTCGTAAGAGTGCTTCTGACAATTCTATCAATTAGGGCTACTTTAGGATCGCAGAATTCGTAGGTTCTGGTAAGATCTAGATAGTTGTCATGAAGCAGATCTTCTTGTTGTAGTTTTACATCAATGGCAGTCCCAGCGTAGACCATCAATGAACCCCATAGAGGCTCCACCTCAATGTACTGTTTATCAAATCCTTTCAGAAAAGATATGTTCTGCCGGATATCATCACAAGTGGCAAAGGGATCTACCATGATAAATCCCACACTAGTATCCAATCCAAGTTTTTTGAGCGTCTGAACTGCTTTCCGATTGGTCTCTATAGATATACCTTTCCCATATTGATCTAGAAACCTTTGAGATGCGGACTCTACGCCTAAGAATACTCTATCTAACCCTACTTTTTTCAACCTCCGAAATAGACGTTCATCCACATTGTCCGACCTACAAGCAAAACAATACTTCACCTTCAGGCCTTTGTTGAGAATCTCATCTGCAAACTCCTCAGCTCGAAGAACCCCATCCCTTCCAGGACCAAAGAAATTATCGTCGAGGAACTGGAAATAATTGATGCCATATGCCTCCACAAGATCCATCATCTCTTCAACTACATTCTTGGGTGATCTTCCTCTCCACACAGCACCCCCCGCACTTCTGTAGAAGGCGCATACACTACAGAACCGACATTGTCCATAGCAGCCACGGCTCGCGAGAATTGCCGCCTTCCTAAAACCCTTAGAAACTAAGCCAGGAAGAAAATCACGACTGGGAAAGGGCAGGTTGTCGAGATTCGAGATGAGATCTCTAGGCGGGTTTACATGAATCTTGTCCTTATATCGGTAGGTTAACCCTGAGATCTTTGTCCAACGATTTGGATGTTCTAACTCTTGCAAAAGCTCGAG
Source organism: Methanosarcina sp. (assembly GCA_013331275.1). Lineage (GTDB taxonomy): Archaea > Halobacteriota > Methanosarcinia > Methanosarcinales > Methanosarcinaceae > Methanosarcina > Methanosarcina sp11020u. The sequence continues at coordinate 21,653 of DUGT01000106.1, forward strand.
AAGCGTCACCTCGCCTTCGTGTCGAATGATAGAATCGATCTGTGAAAAGTTTTTGAGAAGCATTTCATGGCAAGCAGAAGGGAAGTGCCCACCCATGGTAATATGAGCGTTTAGACCGCTCTTGACCAAGATGCTGGCAACCCTAAGATTCTCTTGGATATATTCTTGGAATGTAATGGTGAAGCCCACAATCTTAGGGTTTGCCTTAAGTATTTCTCCAACTACTTCTTCGCTGGTCCTCCAACTCGTAAGCCCATCAATTATGCTTACTGAGTGCCCATTCTCTCTCAAGTACGAAGCGAGGTACTGTAAACCCAAGGGTTCGCTGAGGTGATCAGCTGTCTCTTTGAGGTCTTTATATCCTTTGAGCCGTACCAATACTATCTCAGGCTTCATTTGGCTCTACCTCCTGAGCGTTATTGCTCCCATCATGGAGTAATAGATTTTAATCAAGCTCAAGCATTCAGATTCGGCCTCAGCGACAGGAATAAGATGTCTCTGGCTAACATGCTCTGCAACCTGCTTTAGAGATATATTGCCATCACATAGACGTAGAATTGAATCACCTATAGGACTGTTTGGAAATATAAGGCGACTATTCACATCCAGGACAATGTGAGTCTCCTTATTAGGGAGTGCTTTTCTGGTTTTAATCTTAGATGCGTCGAACTTCAGCGTGGTACAGTAGAACCCATCAGCGAGTTTAGGTTTAAGGCTGAACCAATTTTCATCTGTACTAATAGGAATGATATCTTTTTTATTTTTATTATACCTAGAAATTGGTAATTGTGCCGTTCCTTCGGCACTTTTGACACATGCATAAAGGAAAATGTGGCCAGTCTCGTGGATCGAGCTATACACTGGATAGTATATGTGCTCCTCACTGAGCTTATCTATTAGGAATTCGACAGTTTGCCAAACATCTTTTGAGTTCATCCCCTTATTTGCCTTGTGCTGGAACCAGACAGTGAAGTCACTATTACTGCTTTTAATTTTTGTCACATTGAATGCTGCAGGGTTTTCTGCTATGAAGGAAAATTTGGACATCTCAAAAGGGCTAAAGCTAAGTGAGTTGATCACATTCTTATTAGTAATGACGAATTCAATCGTCTCGTGGGCCTCTTTTATGGTTTCTGTGGGAAAACCAAAGATCAAAAAAACATGATTCCAAATTCCCGCTTGATTGCTATTATTAAGCACCAATTGAGCAGTTTCGTTCGTTACTCCCTTACTCATCAATTCGAGGATTCGGTTGCACCCTGACTCTAGACCAAAAAGAAGAAGCCTGCAACCAGCTTGTTTTGCATTGTGTAATAACTCAAGAGTGAAGCTCTTCTCGAGTCTTGCACTTGTGTACCATCTTACATTCAACCGCTCCTCCAAAATTTGATCTGAAATCTCAGCAATAGCATTCGGCGCAGTAGCCTCATCCGCAACTTCAAAATAGATGACGTTGTATTTTCGTGATAATTGTTTCATATCGTCTGCTACGCGATTCGCGTCCCTGCGCCGATAATTTCTTCTGTAGATGTAATGATGGTCGCAAAAAGTGCATTTAGCCCAGTAGCATCCCCTTGAAGAAAGAATAGGAAGTATTGGGTAAGGGGAGAAGTATTTGTTGAGAGGCAGCCCATCGAAACTGGGCGTAGGTAGCATATTGATATCTTCAGGTGAGCCGATCTTGTTCGTGCAGATATCAGAACCTATTTTGTGCACCAAGTTTGGAACATCCATTAAGCTTCTTCCGTCGGCTAGGGCATTGTGTAGCGCCAAAAGTGGGCCTTCACCCTCGTATAGTACGATGCTGTCAACCAGTGTAAAAAGTTCTCTATGCATCGGGATTACGTCGCTGAGGCGCGAGAACAGGCTCCCACCTATATTGATATGGGTATCTACAAAGGCCTTTCTTAGGAGGCGTGCAAGGGTTAGCCCTGGAATCAGCTGACTATTTCCAACGATGGAAATTCCTATGAGACAAGGATTTTTTTTGGCTTGAAGGAATCTGACCTTCTCTTCAAGGAATGAGAGGAAAGGGTTTTCAACTGCATCTTGAGTGGCATCCAAGATTTTTGAGAAATCACCCGCTAGCGCTCTCATCCTGAGGGAGCTAAAGCCTAGTTGCGTAGGAAAACATGCTCCCGATACTATATTAAGGGCATCGTTGATGGTCTGCATAGCCGTTCGATATTTGTCCAAGTCGAAGAAGTGTTCTTCGTTGCGGAGGGTCATCTTAGCGTTCTCGATTCTTTCCGCGACCTCTTGGGGATGCGAGCAGACAATCCAAGCTAATCTGCTGTAAAGACTCTGCTTCGAGGGTGGTAAGTATTTCTGGTTCTCCAAGTCATTGAACTTTGAGTAGACTCTATTTAGAAAAATCTTGATTACCGGTTCGGTAAGGAGCCAGTCATAAAATTCGACATTTAAATCTAGCTGTGAGGTCTCGCAGCCATTCGCACAGAGGTATGCCGTTAGGGCGGGTGTGCTAAGGTATGGCTGAGATGGGCACCATTGAGGAGGGAATAGAAGTAATGTGGACATGTATTTGCCTCTGTTGATTCGGTGGAAGTACAGCATCATGCTTATAGTTTAATCCCAAAACTGCATAGTTCTTCGAGGCGTTCTGGATTCTCCTCATGGAGGCGCGCGTAGAGTGCGATTGATTCCTTTATGGCCGAGCGAGTGATGCGGCATTTTTCAGTGGCGACCTTTTTCGGGTCGCCTAAAAGCAATATGCCCTCTACGCTGCAACGTCCACCACAAAGGTATCGCGCCCAACATCGTCTGCAGGCAGTGTCATCCACGCTGTTCTCTGTAAACCTCCGGCGAACATCCATTTTGTGGACGCCCGTGAGCAAGTTTCCTAATTTATACTGCTCATAGCTGAAGAGGTTAGAACAGGGATAAACATCTCCGTTAGGATTCACTGCAAGCATCGAAATTCCGGCCCGTCTGGGGCATCCATAATAACGTTTCTCTTTTCTATGTATTAGACCTAGAGTGGCCCCGATGCCTTGGAAATCAATGTTTAGAAGCTCACCTGTCGGGCTTTGGAGTACATCTGCATATCCTCTACGTATCCACTGCCGATCCTCAGATGTAAGTGCGTAGTCTGGGGATTTATCTAGGTTTGAAGGTATGTGAACATTAACAGGTGACATGTATACTGTTTTGAATCCGGATTCTTTCATGAAGGAAATTATGCGTTCACACTCTTTTGCACTATAGTGGGTTAAAGTCGACACAGCAATTGTATTGCCCTTATGGACTCTAAGAAGTTTCTGAACTTTGGGGAACATAATGTTGAAGGAGCCTCTACCGTTTGGAAATTTCCTGCATCCATCATGTAACTCCCTTGGACCATCGAGGCTGACCATTGTTAGGATATTGTGCTTTTGCAAAAAATCAATGATTTTGTCTGTTAAGAGAGTTCCATTAGTGGTCAAGACGAATTTTATCTCTTTTCCAAGCTTTTTTGCTTGTTCCTCCGCATACTCGACCGTGTCCGTTATTACTGCCATATTAAGCAATGGTTCTCCGCCAAAAAATTCCACAATGCACCTAGGATTATTAGCTGAGGACTCTAGCAGGAAATTGATTGATGCTCTGGCGATATGAGTGCTCATGCTTCCGAGACCTTTAAACTCAGTCTCATTCCGACAGTACGAGCATCTTAGGTTACAGTTGTCTGTCACGTAAAGAAACAAATGTTCAATAGAAAAATTTTGGATATAGCTGTCAGGTAGACGATATTGGATCGACGGCTCTGTAGGCATCAATAAGCCTATGGATTGTACGCAATTTACCTCCTTCAAGGCATCTATAATGTCACTTCGATCGTAACTACTCTCCAGATATTTGATGATCTCCTCAACTGTCAAGCCCCTATATTTTTTTAGTAAGTCCCAAATGAGTTCACTAATCTGGAAAGCGGTAGAACGCTCTACATCTAACAGGAATTTCTTTCCGCCCTTACGATACATGAATAATTCTAGTTTCTCTTCGTAGGTAGGCCATTTGATGTCTATGCCAGATGTATCATTGCCTTGTACCTTTGAGGAAAAAGACGAAATTCCGTTATTAGATAAGATTGTAATATGCTGCATCCCCATCACCCATTAATAAGAGAATGTTTAAGTATTTAACATGATGTATACTCAACTTGGTCTTATCTTCATATGTTATAGCAAGTTTATCATTTTTAAGAAACTTATCGCTAATGATAAAAATATTTGAATAATATTAGACAATAGAGACGTTACATAACCTCTAATAGCAATATTTATATACCCATATCTATGTGCGAAATAAACTTTTTTGGGATAAAAACATTTTATTTCACTTTTTTGCCTATGTGTTTCTTCAGGTTTTATTGATTAAATAGGGTTTGTCAGTCTAATTCCCGTATTCCTATAAGGTATGAAATAAACGACTTAATAACCGACTTTCATAACGACCGATTGAATAAAAATCGCATTGTCAATCTACAAACAAACTAATAACATAAGGATCGACAAGATACAAGTAGGAGGACAATCCTCCTACCTCCCCCTTAAAATAAGGGTGTTATACTTTTCCACGCCGCTGTAGGCCTGATGATGTGACCACTGACACATACGTCTACTTCATCATTGGTGGCTTCGACCACATCTACAATAGGATCAGTCAGATTCAAGTTCTCTTATCCCATGTGTTTATTGATTTTTGACATTTTTCATTTTACCACTAGGTGATGTGTCAGTACAACGTGTTTTTTGTAAGAAAACACTGTATTAATTAACAAAATCTGTCAAATTAAGGTTATTCAGACAGCCTCTAAGAGAATTATCATTACTTTTCTCTACCGATATCAGAAAACTCGAGTTACTCTCAGAAATCCTTTGTGGAGATGAGTATTTATTTTTTCAAATTTATTCATCGTTTGGTGAGGATTTATCAAAGGTTTACAAATTGGTCGTACATTTTTAGTTGGTGAGCCTATCCCAAAACCTTGAATTTTGAATAATTGCTCTAATTTCTAAACATGAAAAGAGTATAGATTTGGGAATGAAATTGGTTTTGGGATGAGCTCGGCTGATATTCATCTTCGAGTGCTTTTGGTTAGTCAAGTACTTTTAGTTAACTTTGTATCTATTCCCTTACATATAGGAAAGTGCAGTGTACGTAAGGGGAAATGGTGGTGCGTAGAGTTCAAGTTTGTGAGGTTTCTGGAGAAATATCAACCTATTGTTGATGAAAGACTCACTTTCAATGTTTGCCGACTGTTAATTAAACAGCAAACTTTCCAAAAAATTGATATTTTCAAATATGTAATACTATATTAAATAAAAATGTTATTTAATAGCAAAAATTAAAAAGAAAATATCAAATATCAATTGGTAGTATAACATAATGTGTACTAGCGAACAGACACAAATATTAAACCATCTCCTAAATAGTTTAAGTATCTGAACTTCTTTTTCCCTTTTTGTGAAAGCAGACAGGGATAGGGTTCAGATAATTTAAGAAGGATAATAAAATTCCATAAAAAATCCCTAAAATCTCCATTAATTTGAACTGAATGGTTTGATCTATTTTTTACTCGCGTCTTTTCAGCCTATTGATGTTGATTTATGGATAAAATTTATACAAAGATAATATAAATAGGATTTACGCACTTGAAAAACAAAATCAATCACGGCAGATAATGTGTAGTAAAATCACATTTTTGACAGTAAATGATATTGGTGTTGTTAATTTTTCAGTTCAACTACGTAAGTCCCAATAAATACATAATGAGAACTATTTGGGAATAAAAAAGATAAAGATAAAAGCACTTAATTTTATTTATAAATTAAGTATAATTATTAAATTATACATAAATATTAATTTATCGAAAAAAGTAATACCAACATATATATAAGTAATATAGAACAATTCTGCCATGTTAGGTCGTTCTTTAAAAAAATAATTAGTAAGAAAATTGTAAATATTTAGATAAGCTGAGTTTCCTTTCAGGAATATTTCCATATCATAAGAATTATTCAGTCAAAGTAAGGATCTCAGTTATAATTATAGAAAATAAATAAGGGAAGAAAAAAAATGCATATTCCAGACGGATATTTAGGGCCATATACCTATATCGCGTTTTGGATCATTATGATCCCGATATGGTACTACACCGGAAAAAAATTAAACACGGAACTTAAGTCCAGACAGGTCCCTCTACTGGCACTATCAGCTGCTTTTTCATTTGTAATAATGATGTTCAATGTACCTATTCCAGGAGGTAGTACGGGTCACGCCGTAGGAGGTGCAATTATCGGTATAGTTCTCGGTCCATGGGCAGGAGTTATATCTATTTCTGTAGCTCTGGTGCTACAGGCATTGATGTTCGGTGATGGAGGAATAACAGCCATAGCCGCTAACTGCTTCAACATGGGAGTGGTGATGCCCTTTGTTGGTTACTATATTTACAAACTTATTAGTGGAAATTCTGAGATCACGTCCTCTAAGAGAGTTATTGCTTCGGCTATAGCTGGCTGGACTTCTCTAACTTTTGCATCATTCTGCACGGGCGTTGAATTCGGAATACAGCCCATTTTGCATCACACGGCATCCAGAACTCCACTTTATATGCCCTACCCATTGAGTGTAACTGTTCCTGCCATGGTAACGGAACATGCCCTTGGATTTAGCATCCTGGAAGCACTGATTACCGCACTTATTTTTGCCTATATCCAGAGAACGGATACATCTATACTTTACGGGGAAACATCCGAAGCACAAAAGAACAAAATGAAGAAGGCAGTCACAGCCTGAGGTGAGAAAATGGAAAAGATAATAAGAGACTTATCCATTGGTTTATTAGTTCTGATAATTTTTGCGCCTTTGGGCCTTCTAGCCGTTGGCGAGACCTTCGGCGAGTGGGGACCTGAAGAGGTCAAGGAAAAGCTTGGTTTTGTGCCTCCAGGGCTTGAGGAGCTATCTGATATCTGGAGCGCTCCAATGCCTGATTATGCTTTTGCAGGCGGTAGTGAGTCAATGACCATGTCTTCTGTAGCATATATTCTGTCAGCAGTGGTAGGAGTAGTAGTCTGTGGTGGCCTCATGTACTTTATAGGAAAAAAAGCTGCCAAAAACTAGAGTTTTAAAATATCGTCGTAATTTAGCTATAGATTGACAATAAAGTTTATTATTGGATGAATTTTCAATAAACCTCTGATTCAATATTTTGTCTATATAATTTACAAAGAATTGACCATTGTTTACAAATATTTGACTATTATTCATAGAACTATCTCGAGTATACTTAGAACTAATTCGAGTATACTTGGAATTAATTCGAGTATATTTGGAACTAGCTATTATTTATAAGAGCTGGCAAATATCAAGGTTTGTTGAAATTTTCTCCGTTATTTTGTTTTTGCTAGTGGGGTATTTTATCCAGTAATTATATGAAATTTTCCCGTTAATTATTGGAATTTATGATTTTGCGTGGAATCGACATCTTTTTATAATTATGATTTTTTTGTTTATTTTTAGATTTATTTGGATACAATATTTAACACTAATTATAACGTAAATTTTAAAACAGGTGAATAATGATCCCTGACTGGATGAAAGAAACAGATATCGGCCCGTGCCAATGTTCAGCAGTGCATCACGGTAAGAAGGGCTTTATAGGAAAGACGACTGATGGAATCCTTGGCTTTTTAGAAGAAGCTCTTGTCTCAGATAGTTTCTCTAAACGCGATGGTTTCCTGCAGAGTTTGGACCCTAGAGCCAAACTGGTTTCCATCCTGTCCGTGATATTCGCAACAAGTTTAATAGGAAACCTGAAATTACTTCTTTTTGTTTATATACTTACTCTGATTTTTGCATATCTCAGCAAGATCGATGTCTTATTCTTTATCAAGCGGGTATGGCTCTTCATACCAATTTTTGCAGGAATCATCGCCATACCAATGATCTTTAACGTCTTCTTTCCGGGAGATCCACTTATCAGGTTAGCCGACTTTGGCTCTGGAATACATCTGGGCCCATTTTCACTATCCGATAGCGTATACATCACCAGACAAGGTGTCCACTCTGCTGCTATATTCACAATGCGTGTCGCAGCGTGCGTATCTGCCGTAGTCTTGCTTTTTCTCACCACGCCTCAAAAGGTTCTTTTTAAGTCTCTACGCTCGGTCGGCGTTCCTAAAATCTATGTTTTCACGCTGGAGATGGCCTACAGATACATATTCCTGTTAACGGAAATGATACGGGAGATATACATTGCCAGGAAAGCCAGAACAATAAAAACAGGAGGCATGTTCGAAGAGCAGAAATGGGTTGGTGGACGCATAGGCTACACGTTAATAAGATCTCTGGATACAAGTGAAAAAGTTCATGCAGCCATGATGTCCAGGGGATACAATGGTGACGTTAAGATAATGCAGGAGTTCAAAATGCGCAATCGTGATTATATTTCAGGGGCAATTGCGGTATCCATGAGCGTATTGCTAGTGTTAATCTCCCATAACATCATAAGGTGATATGAACATGGAAACGATTTTTGATTTAAAGAGTGTATCATATACGTATGTTGGAAAAATAAGCGCATTAAATGATATCAGCTTCAAGGTGATGCCAGGTGAGCAAATCTCGATAATGGGCTCTAACGGCAGTGGCAAATCGACTCTGCTGACTCTTCTTGACGGACTTATATATCCTACTTTGGGAGAATTTTATGCTTTTGGCAATCAGATAGAAGAAGAGGTTTTCGATGCCATTAAAGATAATGAATTCAGGTCTTATTTCCGGAAAAGAGTAGGATTTGTCTTTCAGAACTCAGATGTACAACTCTTCTCGTCCACAGTCTTTGAAGAAGTTGCCTTTGGACCCATGCAGCTCAATATGAGTCCGGAAGAAGTCAAAACCAGAGTGATAGAAGTCCTGGAGATGCTTGGAATTACCAAGCTCGAGGATCGAGCTCCTCATACCTTAAGCGGAGGAGAGAAGAAAAAAGTCTGTATAGCTTCTGTTTTGGCTAATAACCCGGATGTCCTTTTATTGGATGAACCCACAGCAGGATTGGACCCAAGGACTCAGCTCTGGTTGGTAGAGTTATTGCAGGAGCTAGGTAGAGCGGGAAAAACGATAATTACCGCTACTCATGACCTTGAAACAGTAGAGCAGATTAGTAATAGATCCATAGTAATGAGCGAAGATCATAGAATTGTTGTGGATGGAGATGTGGAAAACGTGCTCAATAACAGGGAACTCTTACTTTCTACGAATCTTATCCATGAACACATGCACGTTCATAGCAAGCTCGTGCATGGACACCTGCATGCCCACTATAGAGAACATATACACGAGCACTAAAATTTATTTAATTATTTGTTTAATTTATTCAATTTTGTAAACTGTTGCCTGATTATTACATATTTGATATTTGTCCATAAAAATTAATAACTAAAATATACTCTACTAAAATATACTCTAATAACTAAATATACTCTACTAAAATATACTCTAAAAACATGGTATGTAAGAAGCGTATTATTTTGTTGCCTTTCTGCAAACATATAATATGTAAATCAGGACATATAACAGCGAAAAGCCGAAAATCAACGTAGAGCCAACAGCAAAATATCGTATAGAATTGACTGCAATTATTCGGAATTATTGAACCCTTGATAATTGGCTCACTAACTATTTATTTTGATTCTATTTTTCTCTTCACTATTCCCTCAATTTTTCTTTTATACTCTATCCTTCGCAGAAAGAGTAGCTCTTTAAAAATAGTAACCCTTTAAAAAAAGTAGATCTTTAAAAAGAGTAAATATTTAAAAAATTTAATAAGAACTTTTTAATAAAAGTGATATGTATTATATATTGGGGGAAAATATGAGCTGGGGGTACGTAAGAAAGGAGTACATAAGAAAGGATTACGTAAGAAATCTCATTGCCAGAACGATAAATAAATGGTTGGAAGATAACGCACTAACATACAGTGCTGCACTGGCGTTTTATTTTATATTGAGCTTACCTTCCTTACTGTTATTTTCGGTATCTATAGGCAGTATTTTTTTAAAATCAGAAAGTCTTCAGGAGACCATCATTAATTACTTAGAAGGAGTTATAGATGAAGTAGTCATAAATATGATAATTTTACTTTTCGAACGCATTCCTGACCTTAATTCTCTGTCAATAAGTGCATTAATTGGTGTTGTTCTACTACTCTGGAGTGCAAGTAATATTTTCAGGCAATTAAAGAACTTCCTTGAGCAGGCGTGGGGTATCAAGCCTGATGAGACTAATAATATCAAAGGCTTTATAAAAGACGCAATGGTTTCTTTTGTTATTGTTATTTTGTTTGGAGGGCTGCTTGTACTGAGCATATTTATTGAAGGGTTTCTTTATGCGGCTTCAAAGCTATTCCATCAGTTTCTACCGTTTTCACCTGTGATTACTGATTATGCAGGTTCGATAGCTAGCTTCCTTATTCTTGTGATTTTTTTCACACTTGTGTATAAGGTACTTCCAGATAAGAGTCTTGATATCAAATCCGTTTTTGTAGGATCTCTCATAACAACAATTCTTGTAACAATAGGAAAATACATTGTTGTGCTCTTTTTTGCGTACAGTAGCCCTACAAGTTTATATGGAGCAATAGGGTCCATCATAGGATTATTTCTTCTATCTTACTATTCCTCAATTATGATTACACTTGGAGCGGAGTTCACAAAAGTTTATTCGGAATCCAGAAGGCTTACTTCAGGAAATAGGGCCTAGGCTTTTTAATTTTTACCCTACTTTTTTACTGTTTTGTTTCCTTGAAATTCTAATAAATATATATTAAATAATCCTGTCTATCCTCAAACCAGGCTCAAAAGACCTTAAAAAACTTAAAAAGGCTTTAAACCGACCTTAAATTGCCTTAAATTCATCTAAAACTACTTTAAATTCATTTTAAACTACTTTAAATCTATTTTAAACTACTTTAAATCTATTTTAAACTACTTTAAATCTATTTTAAATTACTTTAAAGATCTTTAACTGCCTTAAACCCATCTTAAACAGACCCTAAGTTCCTCCTTGAGACCAACACCGGGAATCTTCTTATACTATAAAAGTAAAAAAAGAAAAACGTTATGTTTTATTGGACATAACGCCTTGTTTGCATTTCTGTTATTCTCTGACTAACACAATTTATACAAAATTATAATATTGCTGTTAGAGGATAAAGATACGAAAAATAAAGAAGCAATTTGTACTGCTGAAGTTTTTATTGTTATAAATGCTGAACTCAATTAAGTGAGTAATTGTAAAAATATTTTGTGTAGGTGAAATTGTGAGAAAAGAACTGATAGTTCTGTTAGTAATATTAGGTGTATTCCTTGCTATAGGATGTACTGATAATGGAAACAAAGCTACAAACGAAACGGGCACCCCAGTCGCAAACGAAACGGGTACCCCAGTTGCAAATGAAACCTCAGTTTCTCAGCAGGATTCTGATACTATAACAGTATCTGCAGCTGCCAGCCTTACTGAGGCCTTTACAGATATGGAATCAAAGTTCGAAAACGAAAATCCTGACATAGATGTGAATCTCAACTTTGGAAGTTCAGGTAACCTGCGTAAGCAGATTGAGGGAGGAGCTCCTGCAGACGTTTTTGCTTCAGCTGACCAGAAAAACATGGACACCCTTGCCAATGAGAATCTTGTAGAAAACAGTTCAAGAGAGAATTTTGCCAGGAATTCACTTGTACTTATTGTTCCTGCAAACAGCACCCTCAATATCACTGACGTGAAAGACCTTACTAATCCTGAAGTTAAGAAAATCAGCATTGGAAATCCAGATACAGTCCCTGTTGGAAATTATACACGTACCGCAATGACTGAAGCTGGTTTGTGGAGTCAGATAGAAAGTAAGGTGGTACTTGCTGAAGACGTCAAACAGGCACTCACATACGTAGAAAGAGGAGAAGTTGATGCAGGTTTCGTATATATGAGTGACACATTGACTGCTGATCCCGGATCCATCAAAATCGTTACAAATGTATCTGTTAGTACTCCTGTAAACTACCCGATAGCCATAGTTTCGTCTTCCGAAAATAAAAAAGACGCACAGGAATTCATTGATTTCGTTACAGGAGAAGAAGGGCAGGAAACGCTGGAAAAATACGGATTTACAGCAGTAGCCAAATAACGGAATAAGTAACAGAATAATAATAATAATAATAATAATAATAATAATAATAACAATAATAACTGAATAAATAATGGAATAGTAACGGAATAAATAACGGAATAATAACGGAATAGTAACGGAATAAATAACGGAATAAAATATGACTCCAATGCTTGACCAGATATGGTTTCCTATATCGATTACATTCCGGATAGCTGCCATCTCTTCCTGTCTCGTACTGTGCAGCGGGGTATTCCTGGCTTATATATTTGCAAGACATAATTTCCGGGGAAAAGAGCTTGTGGAGCTGTTGATAACACTTCCTCTGATACTTCCACCTACGGTAATTGGTTATTTTCTGGTAATTCTGGTGGGGAAAAACGGAATTATTGGACAATTTATCTACAGTATCACAGGCACTGGAATCCTATTTACCTGGCAGGCTGGAGTTATTGCTGCTTATACGGTTTCTCTCCCACTTATGGTAAGAACCGCACAAGCAGCTATTGAATCCGTAGATAAAGAGCTTGAATATGCAGCCTATGTTCTTGGAAGGAGTGAAATTGAAACTGCTCTCCTGATAACCTTACCCCTTGCAAAAAGGGGCATACTGGCAGGGCTGGTACTCAGTTTTGCAAGAGCAGTAGGAGAATTCGGAGCAACCCTTATGCTAGCAGGGAATATCCCGGGAAAAACAAACACAATGTCTATCTCAATATACAGTGCTTTTCAGGCAGGCAATGATGACCTTGCCAATTTTCTGGTGTTAATTCTTACACTTATGTCCCTGCTGTCCATTGCTCTTACTGGAAAAATTGCTAGCAGAGGAAAGTTAAATGCCTAATTTGAGAATTAAGGTGAACTGATAGTGTGCAAATTTTTCTGTACAATCATAAAATCTTAATAAGTATGTAGTTGGAGAATTCAACATTAAGAGAACTGAATTAAACTGTTTTATTTTCTTGTAGAATAGAGACAACAAAAATGACTTTAGATTCAAGGTTTTTGTGTTTCAAGGTTTTTGTTTTTCAAAAACAAAAAACAGTATGGGGCTTCAGGGCCAGTACGGCTAAATATTTTTCAATGATATTACCGTAAACTGATTTATCCTGTAGCCACATATTTCCTACGAACTCTTTTTATACCCGGGACAGACTCATAGTTCGATAATATTTATCGGCTCACGAACCGAACCTGTTTGTCGGGAAAGGAAAGTAG
>DUGT01000106.1:35104-36969 GCA_013331275.1 Methanosarcina sp.
CTTGATAAGGAGTTATCCTTCTCTAAAGTTGTCCTGTTCTCATTCTGGGAATAATACCAGAGCGGAAGATAAAGGGCAAGCACCACGAAGCCGACTATCGTTGAAGTCCAGCCTACTTCAAGACTGTTCAGGTATATTATTCCAATTAGACATAGAGGCAGGTTAAAAAACCCAAAGAATAGGGCTACGTATCTCCACCCGCCTGGAGCTTTGAACGGTCTTTCAAGTTTCGAGAATTTAGGGTCAATTTTTGCCTTAACATATGCGAGCAAACTTATCCCGTTGGCGCAGACATAACCTATTGCTGAAGCAGCCACTATAGCTGCAGGAGTCCCCAGACAGATGAAACCCATGTTCAAGAGGGCAATGACAATCATTGAATTGACCGGAGTTCCGTACGCATTCATTTTTCCAAAGAATCCTGGCAGATTTCCCTCTTCAGCCATGGAATACATAGCCCTTGAAGCTCCAAGAAAAGCAGTCTGGATAATGAGAATCATTGCTGCAATCAACATGAAGATCGTCAGAGATCCACCTATAGTACCAAGTGTCATCTGAGCTATAGGCAGCATTGGAGAAACCGGTTCGGACAGGATTCCTTCAATTCCCAGGGCTCCGGTACAGGCTGCCTGAACGAGAATGAAGGTCACAAGGCAGATCGCACCGCAGATAAAGAGGGCTTTTGGTACATCCGATTTGGGCTGCTTATACTCGGGTCCGTAGATTGCTGCGGTTTCCCAGGCGCAGGCACTCCACTGAGCCATTGCAAAAAGCCCAAGCATGATCAGAATGTGCTGAATATCCCAGCTCCAGTCTGCGGGAAGCCAGGCACCTGTAATATTGTTGAGCTCAAAGTGTCCGGTTACGAAAGGTGCAAGAGCAATGATGATAAGTGGGGCAAGCGAAAGTACGGCAAGAATGTACCCGAGTTTTGCTCCGCCGGCAAGCCCGCGGTAATTAACCAGAATAAGAAGTATAAATACAACTGCTCCGGATACCAGGTAAATAGTAAGGTCAGGCACACCTGCAAGTGCAGGAAGCAGTCCTTTAAGATAGCTTCCGATCAGAATTGAATAGATTGCAAGAACCGGATTCCAGGCAAACCAGTAACTCCAGGCGCTGAAACCTCCGAGTAATTTGCTCAGGTCATACCGGTTGCTTGCGTTCCCCGTAAAAACACTCTGAGCGTACCCAGGAAGACCGGATGCTTTCGGGAACATTGTGGCAAGTTCTCCATAGGCGAAATTTTGCATGAAGCCCTGAAAGACAGATAACGCCCAGATAATTATTGCAAAGGCCCAAACATAATTTGCAAAATAGCCTATGGACGGCAGGATAAGAACGGGAACCCCCAGGGCAATTGCAAGCCCCTGCTTCCAATCAATTGTTCGCTGGAGTCCTCCGTTTTGACTGTTTTCGTTGCTCATTTTCAATCACACTCCTATAATTATTATAGAGTAACGATTGACGATTCGCACAGCTCTTGCAGCACAAATCGACTCATGAAAGCTTGCAAACGGAAAAAGAGGAAAATCCGAAAGAATTCAAGCTTTCTCATGATATTTAAGAAACATTGTCAAGAGATACTCTCGGGAAGTACCAGGAAATATTACCAGGAAATATTACCAGGAAATATTACCAGGAAATATTACCAGGAAATATTACCAGAAATATCTGCAAGAAACTTTATTATAAAATATCCTGAGAAAGACATACAGGAGATCTGTATCCACTTTTCCGCATCTTTATAGTTAGTTTGGAGTTTTTCTTATGCTATCCCTTTACGCTATCTGCTTTCTGAACATGTTGCAGGAATTAATTTTAATATCAAGCAACTTTTCGATATTCATCTTTGCAGCAATACC
>DUGT01000034.1:0-1325 GCA_013331275.1 Methanosarcina sp.
AAACTTGTTATGGGAATGTCCCAGAAAATCAAAGAGCGTGCAATGAAAGAAGACCCTCCTGCAGGTATGAACCCGAGGGAGCACGTAATCCGCATCGTATACCAGGAACTAATGGAAATTATCGGCAAGGGAGCTGAGATTCAGCTCAAGCCGCAGACTATAATGATGGTTGGGCTTCAGGGAAGCGGAAAAACTACCAGTACAGCAAAACTTGCTCGCTACTTCCAGAAAAAAGGACTTAAAGCAGGGGTTATCGCCGCAGATACCTTCCGACCCGGTGCATATCACCAGCTTAAAACTCTCTGTGAGAAGCTTAATGTCGCTTTCTATGGAGAAGAAAA
The DNA here is from genome assembly GCA_013331275.1 of Methanosarcina sp. GTDB lineage: Archaea > Halobacteriota > Methanosarcinia > Methanosarcinales > Methanosarcinaceae > Methanosarcina > Methanosarcina sp11020u. The sequence continues at coordinate 342 of DUGT01000034.1, forward strand.
CAATCCCGATGCTGTCGAAATTACCAGAAATGGGCTCAAAGCCCTGGAAAAATACGACATAAAAATTGTGGATACCGCGGGCCGGCATGCCCTTGAAGCCGATCTGATAGAAGAAATGGAACGGATCAATGCCGTTGCCAAGCCAAACCACAAATTCATGGTGCTTGATGCAGGTATTGGACAGCAGGCAAGCCAGCAGGCCCACGCCTTTAATGATTCTGTAGGAATTACAGGCGTTATCATAACGAAACTTGACGGCACTGCAAAAGGAGGCGGAGCCCTGTCTGCCGTTTCCGAAACAAAAGCCCCTATTGCCTTTATCGGCGTTGGGGAAACACCGGAAGATTTTGAAAAATTCGAAGCTGACAGGTTCATTTCCAGGCTTCTTGGCATGGGAGACCTTAAAAGCCTGATGGAAAAGGCTGAAGAGACCCTCAGTGAAGAAGACGTAAATGTCGAGGCCTTAATGCAGGGGCGATTCACCCTCAAGGATATGTACAAGCAGCTTGAAGCCATGAACAAGATGGGACCTCTCAAACAGATTATGTCCATGCTGCCACTGGGAATGGGCGGAATGGGAGGCGTTAAGCTCTCAGATGAGACGTTCCAGGCTACCAGTGACAAGATGAAAAATTACAAGATAATCATGGACTCCATGACAGAAGAAGAAATGACTGACCCCAAGCTCATAGGCGGTTCCCGGATCAAAAGGATTTCAAGAGGCTCGGGTTGTAGCCCTGAAGAAGTAAGGGAGCTTCTGAAATACCACAAAACCATGCAGACAGCTCTAAAAGGATTTAGGGGCGGGAAATTCAATATTCAGAAAATGATGAAGAAAAGACTGGGAATGTAATTTATCCCGAATTTTTCTTATTTTTATATAGCGTTTGTTTGCATTTACTTTTTTATAGTTACTAAATTTAAGGGATATTTTGTTCTTTAGATTATAATCAATTGTTTGTTGATTGCTAATGTCGTTTGTTT
>DUGT01000034.1:1444-2884 GCA_013331275.1 Methanosarcina sp.
TTGCTAATGTCGTTTGTTTATTGATTACTAACGTCGATTGTTTATCGATTGTTAATGTCAATTGTTAATGTCAATTGTTAATATCGGTTGTTAATATCGGCTGCTAACGGATTGCTAATGTCGATTGTTAAAATCGACATTAATATTTTTCACAAATTTCAAGGAAATTGGTAAGCAATTCTTCTCCCTTCTCAGTATGGGAAACCTCAGGATGCCACTGTACACCATAAATCGGTTTTGTCGGGTGGCGCATAGCTTCAATTTCACAAATATCAGAACGCGCAAGATGGATAAAGCCCTCAGGCAGAATGGCAACCTCATCTGCATGGGAAGCCCACACTGTAGTCCTGGGTCCTAGTCCGCGCAGAATATCGTCTTCTTCGAGCACTTCGATCTCAACCTCTGCATATCCGCCTTTTTTCCCTGCATGAACATGTCCTCCATATGCCAGGGCAATTGCCTGATGCCCGAGACAGATTCCAAGAATAGGAAGATCGATTTCCCGGACGTAGTCGAAACATAAACCCGCCCTATCCATTTCCGGTCCGCCACTAAGGATTAGTCCGTCCGGCTCCTCTGCCAGAATATCCTCAATTGGCATTGTATTGGGAATTATTTTCGTATCCATGTCAAGGTCTCGAACAGCCCGATGAATGAGATGGCAAAATTGTCCGTAGTTATTAACAACAAGAATTTTCAGCTCTTTCATAGTTCCTTCAGTTCCTGTTTTAGTATGGTTGTATTTTCTGACGCTCTGAGTTTACTCTATTAGCCGGTCTTATCCTATTTTAATTCTTGTATGTTTCAATAGTTTAGAGTTGAGAATTGTTTTCGTAATCAAGAGGCTTCAAAACCAATCAATTTCTTAAATTTATTTTCCTTAACCTATATTTACGGGTTTACTTTCCTTAACCTGTATTTATGGATTTATTTTCCTTAACCTGTATTTATGGATTTATTTTCCTTAACCTGTATTTATGGGTTTATTTTCCTCAGACTATGTTCTTTAATTTATTTTTCCTCTACATGAAGTGCATTTTCAATGATACCATTTACTCATAATAAAGAGAGAAACTTCAGATCTGATCATTATAGTACATTATTATACAGAAAAGTTCAAGAATATCCGTTAATATTAAAGTGAATAACTTGTCTCGTAGCTAGTTGGAATAGCTTTAAATAGATTTAATGTGCTAACGTGTCACATACTAGCACGGGGTTTCCGAGTAGATATAGCAACAATTTGAGAGCATTTTGCGCAAGAAGGAGATTAATAATGTCAGAAATCGGTAAAAAGATACGGATAGAAAGGCTGATGAACCGGGAAAGCAGAAACATTGTCATCATTCCCATGGACCATGGGATTTCAGACGGGCCTATTGACGGGCTTATCAATATCACTGATACAGTAAACAGAGTTGCCGAAGGAGGAGCAAACGC
>DUGT01000034.1:3006-10821 GCA_013331275.1 Methanosarcina sp.
GCAAAAAGGAATGGTAAAATACGGACATAGGGGATACGGCCATGATATAGGACTTATCGTGCATATCAGTGGTTCTTCTTCCCTGAGCCCGGACCCTAATGCCAAGGTGCAGGTCTGTACAGTAGAGGAAGTAATTAAGATGGGGGCCGATGCCGTTTCCATGCATATAAATGTAGGCTCTGAAACCGAAACTGACCAGCTTGAGCAGCTTGGAAAAATTTCCAGAGACTGTACGGAATGGGGTATGCCTCTTCTTACTATGATGTACCCCAGAGGTAAAAAGATCACAAATCCGCACGACCCTGTAAATGTAGCGCATGCTGCAAGGATAGGGGCCGAACTCGGAGCTGATGTTGTAAAAACAGTATACACCGGAGACCCTGATAGCTTCAGAGATGTTGTCAGAGGCTGCCCTGTACCTGTAGTTATTGCAGGAGGACCGAAAACCTCAACGGACCTGGAACTCCTCGAGATGATTGACGGAGCAATGGAAGCCGGAGCCAGAGGTGCTGCAATCGGAAGAAATGTTTTCCAGCATAAGGATCCTGTCAGACTCACCCGGGCCATTTGCGAGATTGTGCATCATAGAAGACCTGTAGAAGAAGCTCTCGAACAGTTGAATTGAGAGCTAGATATTGAAAAGCAAGACCAGAACCTGAAACGGAAGTTAAAAAAGGGGAAAAGGCCTGAGTAAAAATAGAACGTATACCGAGGTTGAAACCTTTGAAGAAAAAAAGTGTATGGATAAAAGCCGATGACGGCGGCTGGGAACAACAGAAAGAAAGAGTTACGACAGGCCTTGAATCAGGAGCCGACTGCATACTTGTAAACCCAGGAGATGTTGGAAAAGTCAGGGAACTGGGGAATATTCCAGTAGCAACCTTTGGCCGTGACAACAAATCCGGAGCTGAAATTATTGTCGTTGGAAAGAGAGGAGAAGGCGATGGAACGAAACCTTTGCCCCTTGAGACTCAGGGTTCTCTTGACATAAACGCAGCAACTGTTCTAAGGGATAAAGAGGTGGCTGTTGGCGGATATGTCATAATCAGGGATAAACGCTACGAGAATTTCGCAGCCGAGCTGGGAAAGGTCTGCGATTTCCTCATTGTGACAGGCATGGACTGGAAGGTTATCCCTCTGGAAAATCTGATAGCTGAGCTTCAGCGTTATGATGTAAAAATAATTTTCGGGGTAAAGACTGCTGAAGAAGCAAGGCTGGCCTTCCAGACTCTTGAAACCGGAGCAGATGGCGTCCTTCTTGACAGTGGAAACATCCAGGAAATTAAAGATACCATCCTGGCTGCAAGAGAACTGGAAAACGAAAGTACTGAGCTTGAGTCTGCAGTTATAACTCGGGTCGAATCTCTTGGAATGGGAGACCGAGTCTGTGTAGACACATGCAACCTTATGCAAAAAGGAGAAGGCATGCTAATAGGTTCTCAGGCAAGCGGGATGTTCCTTGTAAATTCCGAATCTGATGACAGCCCGTATGTGGCAGCTAGACCATTCAGGGTAAATGCAGGTGCGGTTCACTCTTATATAAAAATAGGGGATAAAACCCGTTATCTCTCAGAACTTCGGACTGGAGATCCGGTAACCATAATCGATTCAAAAGGGAGACAGAGAGAAGGCTTTGTGGGCAGGGTCAAGATAGAAAGCCGTCCTCTTATGCTTGTTGAAGCAAAAGCAGGAGATCGTACTCTGAGCGCAATCCTGCAAAATGCCGAAACTATCAAGCTGGTTGGAAAAGACGGAAATCCGATTTCAGTCGCCAAACTCAAGAAAGGCGATGAGGTGCTGGTTCGCCTGGAGGAAGGAGCCAGACATTTCGGTAAAAAAATCGAAGAGACGATTATAGAGAAATGATCCCCTAATAGAGAAATAATCTCCTAAAAAGGAAAAATCCTGAAAAGGAAAAATTGTCAGTAGAAAGGGAAAACAGAAAAAGAAACGGTAATCAGCGAAAAAACGAAAACCGGAGCAACAATGATTCATATTGGCCAGCTTGATCTTGAGAAAAGAGCTGCCGTTGTCGCAGTAATCCTTGAAAAGCCCCTTGAAGCTTCAAGAAAGGCCGCCGAAATGGGAGCCGACCTTTTAGAAATCCGGCTGGATTTACTTGGAATCAGAAACCTGGAAACAGCTGCAGAAACAATCCAAAAAGTAAAATCCGAAACCGGACTTCCAGTAATTCTCACAAATCGCTCAGTTACGGAAGGAGGAAAATGGGAAGGAAAAGAGGACGACAGAATTGAACTTTTAACAAATCTTCTTTCTACAAATCTCCTTTCCCTGAAAGACGGACCAGATGCAGTAGACATCGAACTCTCTGCCGGGAGAGAAGAAAGAGACCAGGTAATAAAAGCGGCAAGAGCATACGGAAAAACCGTAATCATTTCTTCCCATAACTTTTCAAAAACTCCGGCTTTACAAGAAATGAAAACTATTCTGGAAGAGGCATTTCTGGCAGGAGCAGATATTGCGAAACTTGCTGTTATGCCTCAATCGAGAAGAGACGTACTGGACCTGTTAAGAGTTGCACTGGATGCCAGGGAGGCAGGAAACGCTGTATGTACGATCGCTATGGGAAAGCTCGGAAGACATACAAGGGTAATTGCTCCTTTTTACGGTTCAGTCCTGACATATTCGGCTGTTGATAGTGAAGTTTCTGCAGCTCCCGGACAATTTAAGGTAGATGAATTAAAGAAAATAATGGAGCTGCTCGAATGAAGCGAGTTTTTGGCGTATTTGGAGACCCTATAGCCCATTCCCTTTCTCCTGCAATGCATAACGCTGTTTTTTCAGCCCTTGGGATGGACTGTATCTACCACGCTTTCAGGGTGAAACCTGAAAAGCTGGAAAAAGCAATTCTTGGGGCTGAAGCTATGGGATTTGGAGGGGTGAACCTGACAGTGCCCTTAAAAGAGGCAGCCTTGAAACTTGACTGCATAAAACCTGATTCACTGGCCGAAAGTATAGGGGCTGTAAACACTATTGTCTTTGGGAAAAATGAAGAAATAAAAGGGTACAACACTGACGGATTAGGAGCAAAGCAGGCACTTCAGAATTCTGCAGTGGAAATAAAGGGGTCTAAAATCGTAGTTGCAGGAGCAGGAGGAGCAGCAAGAGCTATTGCGTTTCAACTTGCAGCCGAGGGCGCTGAAATCACGATAGTAAATCGTACAGAAGGAAGGGCAATTGAGCTTGCTAAAGATGTATCAACCGCCGTCCGTTATGGAAACGTAACTGGGAGAGGGCTTTCAGGACTAAAAAGCCTGTTGCAGGATTCCGATATCCTGATTAACACCACAACTCTTGGAATGCACCCGAACACGGACACTACGATTGCCATAGCAGAAGATCTCCATCCTGACCTTACTGTTTTTGACATTGTCTATAATCCCCTGGAAACCAGGCTCTTAAGAGAAGCAAAAGCTTCAGGTGCAAAGACCGTGAGTGGGGTTTCAATGCTTGTCTATCAGGGAGCTGAAGCTTTCAGGCTCTGGACAGGAATCGAACCTCCAGTCGAACTTATGAAAAAAACGGTTCTGGAGGTTTTGCAGGCTTGAGTGCTAATCTGAAACCAGGGAGTCAGGTCAATACGGCTCAAAACCCTGAAAAAACGAAGGTTCTGATCCTTGGTGGAACCGGTGAAATGGGACAATGGTTTACTCGTTTTTTCAAAGAAAGAGGTTACGAAGTTACAGTCTGGGGGAAAGGTGGGAAAACAGAGATTGCAAGGAAATTAGAAGTTCCTTTTGCCTCGGATTTAGAAAAAGTTGTTCCGGAAAGTGACATAGTAATAGTCTCTGTGCCCATCAGTGTAACTGAAGAGACTATTGCGGAAATTGCCCCAAAAATGAAAGTCGGAAGCCTCCTTATGGACTTTACTTCCATTAAAGTAAAACCTGTAGAGGTTATGAGAAAATTCGCTCCTTCTGGAGTGGAAATTCTCGGCACACATCCAATGTTCGGCCCAACGATTCCTACAATAAGAGGACAAACTGTTATTCTTGTTCCTGTAAAAGGACGTTCGGAGAAGTGGTTTCCGGTAATAAAAAAGCTTTTTGAAGAAGGAGGAGCGCACGTTGAGATTACTACTGCAGCCGAACACGACAGGCTTGTTTCGGTTGTGCAGGGGCTTACTCATTTTGCCTATATTACTATAGGAACGACCATTGACAGGTTAGATTTCGATATAAAAAGATCTAGAAAATTCGTAAGCCCGGTATATGATATAATGCTGGACTTTGTAGGCAGGATTCTTGGCCAGAACCCCTATCTGTATGCCCTCATCCAGATGGAAAACACCGGAGTTCTTGAGGTTCATGAAGCATTTATCAAGGAGTGCGAAGAGCTCTCAAGGCTTGTGCGAGTCCATGACGAAGAAAGTTTTGTGAAAAAAATGAAAGCTGCTGCTCGTAAGTACGGGGATACTGCTCATGCCCTGCGTAAATCGGACAAACTGATTAATTCCAGAATAACTGAGTACGAGACCATCCTAAACTCTGTTGGAAAGGTTTGTGGCTTTTTTCATATCTATTCAGGAAAAATCCATGTAGGTACCCTGGAAAAAGCAGGACTGGACGAGATAGTTCTTACAAAGCTAGTATCAAAAGGTACTTCTCCTCATATAAAAAACAAATTTGTAAAACTCAAGCTTGAAAATCTTCGCATGCTTTCGGAATCCGAATTGTGGAAATGGAGAAAAGAAAACCTCGAACATTCTACAAGGGATATTTCAGTCCTTATCCCTAAAGGGGCTGACCCTGTAGTTATCCTTAACGCTATAAACACTAACAAACAGCTTGCAACCTGCGAAATAAGTGATATCTATAAAGGTATTAATCTGGGAGATCACAAAAGGATTAATTGGGAAGATTGTAAGGAAGATTGTAAAGGAAATTGGGAAGATTACAAAGGAAACTGGGGAGATTATAAAGAATTTAACCTGATAGAGACTGAAAAAGAAAGAGAAGAAACAAAAAGACTCGGAGTTACTTACAGAATAACGGTTTTTGGGGACTGTAACGCTAATTCTGTCGAAGCTGATGTCACATCGCTCCTTTGCGGTCTTGGGTGCAAAATAAGAGAGAAAAATCTGAAACAAAAATAGAAATTTGAAATAGAAAGGAAGATCTGAAACAAAAAGGAAGATTTAAAACAAAAAGGAAGATCTGAAGCAGAAAAGAAGATCTGAAACAAGAAGGAAAAAACTTTTTCCTTAAAAATCCATGCTATCTGTGTTAATAAAGATAGAAAGTAATATAAACAATAAAAAAAAAGATAATGTAATGTCTGGAGTTAGATGGAAAGTCTCTCTTTTATTTGCACTTATCACTCTTTCTATATTTTTTTCACTTCTTGCAAATAGTGATAGGTTTATTGAAGTCAGGGGAAATGAAACATATATACAGACCGAAGCTGGAGTTTCAAGCGGCGGTTCTATCGTAAATCTTATTAATAGGCTGGAAGCCGGCAACCATGAAGCAAAATTGAATGCTGCATCTGAACTTGGGAAGCTTGGTGGTCCTGCGGCAAATAGTCTTGTTGACAAAATAGAGTCAGAGAATTCGAGCTCTGAAGAAGTAAACAGTTACATGCTTCTCGCGCTTCTTGAAACCGGGGATGACAGAGCAGAAAATATCCTTTCTGAAAGCTTTAGGAAAATTGAGACCTCGAATAAAGCTGCAAACGAGAGTAAAGCTGAAGAATGGAAACAAGGACTCTCAGAGGATACTCTGCAGGCCATAGAAGAAAAAGAGAAGGCCACAAGAAAGTACATTGCAGATTCCATTGCTATGGACTCCGCCAGGGCGGAACAGAGGGGAGAAACAGGTGCTTTTGAGAGAGCTCTTGAATCAGAAACACAAAATTCAAGTATCTATATACCTTTTGCGCTTTCGGACTTTGGACCTGAGGAACCGGGAAGCGCAACCGAAAAACTGATTAAAGCTCTTAAAAGCAACAAAGGAAGCACAAGAGTTGCAGCTATGATGGCTCTTGGAGAAATGAAAGAAGAAGCTGCAGTAGATCCCATAATTGGAATTCTGACGAGAGATTATCCGCCTGCACAAGCCAGTGCAGCAATTGCACTTGGAAAGATTGGGGACGAAAGGGCAGTAGAAATTCTAAGAAAACAAATGAAAGATGGCGATAACGAATATGTTAAAGGCAGCTGTGCAATTGCGCTTGGGAGAATGGGAGACGAAAATTCAGTGCCCTATCTTATAGATAGACTAAGAGACCAGAGAATCAAAGTAAGAAGTAGTGCAGCCCTTGCGCTCGGAGAAATAGGCAACGAGACTGCAGCAAAACCCTTAATGGAAATCCTGGAAACCGGAAAGAGTACAGAAGGAAAAAAAAGTAATTCCTTGAACGCAAATACTGATGTCCGAAAAAGCACTATCCTTGCCATTGGAGAAATCGGGAGCACTAACGCTACTGAGAACTTAACCGGTATAATAACCAATAAAGAAGAAGAGCTTGAAGTCAGGGTAGCAGCAGCTTCAGCTCTGGGGAATATAGAGGATCCCAAAGCTGTAGAAACGCTCAAAAAGGTATTTGATGACAAAACTATGGATGCAGATATTAGAAATGCAGCTTTCCTTGCACTCAGCAAAACAAAAGACCAGGAGACTGCAAAAATGGTTGTAGGAAAACTGGAAGATCAAGAGTTTGGGGCTATATCCAGAGAAGCTCTCATAGACATGGGTGAATCGGCTGTCGACCCCCTTATAGAGAATTTGAAAACGGAAGACAAGAAACTCAAAGCCGAAACAACCCTAATACTTATTGAAATTGGAGATCAGAGGGCAGTTAAACCTCTTGTTGAGGCTTATAAGTGATCTCACTGTAAGTAACTTTAAAGATATTACGCAGAAAAAAAATGGCTTCAAAGCCTCATTCTTTTTTATTAGAGCTGTTGAGAAACTTAGACTTGACACACTATGATCTAGACTCTATATAATGTCTTTAGATTCAATACAACCCATGCTCCTTTGTTTATCCCTGAAACTTAAATTTGGAGAGGTTTTCATAGTATAGATTTTTTTTGATTAATATATAAACGTTAGATTGAAAAAGTATTTTTGATTTTTTGTTTACTGAAGGAAATTTTTAGCCGAAAGAGTAATAATTCTTATCCAAATGCCAGAATATTTCAATTATTTTATCATTAGCTAAGTCGGAAAAAGCATCTCTGATAATTCCAAAATTATTTAAAAATTGAGTTATTAGTTAGAACAGCAGAACTGTTAGTTAAAAACAAAGAATAATGATTTCCTGGTGCAGTATTATGCTAACCGTTAATTGCCTGACATTTTTCGATTTTTGAAAAAAGGTAAAACCCTGGAAAATGCTTAAAAAATATCTATAGCAGTCGTAGAATTGAAAGGCTTTTAAAGACGCTTTCTGGAAGCTAGAACTAACTGCCAACAACATACTACTGTCGAATGTTTGAATATATTTTCCAGTACGGATTCTTAAAATATATTTTTTCATAACATATTGTATTAATTAACGGATTTTTAGTCATAAATAGTAAAGTAAAAATCAGATGAATTAATACTAATATGGAAGTTATTAAAATTGTTCTATAATATTTCAACACATCAATTTTCGTAATTTAAGTATATTTCTTACAGGTACCTTCTCATGGTAAGATTGATTATTTCCGGGAATTTATTTTGTGAAAACTTACGTAAGTGAATCACAAGAAGCCAAACATATACTAAAAATATATCATGATATTTATTTAACGTTAAGTAGGATATTTTATTTCATAAGATATCTACGAAACTTAAGACTCCTACG
>DUGT01000034.1:10952-19728 GCA_013331275.1 Methanosarcina sp.
ACTCCTACGAAACTTAAGACTCCGAACTTCAAAATCAAACTAATATCGAATTTATGGAAACGGTATAAAATATGAATCATTCAGTGCCTAAAATCGTACTGTTACTATTCACACTGACACTGGTTGGAGTTGCTTCCGGAGTTAGCGAAGGCAACATAAAAAATCCCTATGAAAACCCCAACGGAACAACCATTTTGGATATGAATGAGTCAAAAACTCAACAGGCTATAGAGCCTTTAATAAAAAAATTGGGAAATGAGGATATAGATTCCAGAAAAGAGGCCAGGTTTGCTCTGGAAGAAATGGGAGAAGAAGCTGTAGATCCTCTTATAGAAGTTATTGACTCCGAAAACCCGGAAGTAAGGTGTGAAACCGCTCTGGCTCTTGGAAACATTGGCGGGCAAAAAGCAGAAAAAGCAATAGTAAACCTTTTGCAGGACGAAGACCCAAAAGTTAGAGGTAGTGCAGCTCTAGCTCTTGGTAATACAAGAAGCCAGAGAGCAGAAAAACAATTAATTCAGGCGCTTTCAGACAAAAATGAAAGAGTGCGCTCCAATTCAGCCTGGGCTCTTGGAGAAATTGAAAAGGCAGGTTCTTCTTCAGAGGAAGACGACTGGAAAGAGACCCTATTCTCAGGAGATGTAGAAAAAGAGAAAATTATTGAAGCCCTCTGCCTGAGTATGGAAGATAACAATAGTGAAGTGAGATCCAGTGCAGCAGAAGCTCTAGGAAAACTTGGAGGAGAAAAAGCCGAAGAATCTCTGATTCAAGCCCTGTCAGATGAGGATGGAAAAGTTCGAAGAAATGCTGTAGAAGCCCTCGGAAGGACAGGGGATAAAAAAGCCATTGAACCCCTGATAAAGGCATTGAATGACGAAGACAGAGAGACAAGAAAGAGAGCCATTATGGCTCTTGGAGAACTCCGAGAAGATAAAGCAACAAACGCCCTGATTCAGACCCTTTCGGACAAAGATAAGGAAGTCCGCTGTACTACAGTTGTGGAATTAGGAGAAATCGGAGACCAGAGAGCAGAAAAAGCTCTGATAAATGCTCTTTCAGATGAAGATCCTGAAGTAAGGAATCTTGTCGTGGAATCTCTTGGGAAAGTAGGAGAAGAAGAAGCAACAGGAGTTCTTGTCCAGCAATTAAAAGATCCTGACCAAAAAGTCAGGAATATGACTGTAAAAACCCTTGTAGAAATTGGAGACAGAAACACTAAACCGATTATTCAGGCATTAAAGGATAAAAATAGTGATGTTAGGCAGTGTGCTGGTGATATTCTTGTTGGAATAGGAAAACCAGCAGTTGAACCCCTTATAGAAGCCCTTTCAGATAATGATGCATACACAAGCAGTACAGCAGCCTGGGCTCTTGGAAATATAGGAGATGAAAGGGCAATAGAACCTCTCATTCAAAATCTCTCGGCTGAAAACGAAGAAGTAAGACTGAGCTGTGCCAGAGCTCTCGTCGAAATAGGAAAACCTGCAGTCCCTGAGTTGATAAAATCTCTTGAGACCCAGAACAAGACTGTTAAAAAATATATTATTTTTTCGCTTATTGAAGTGGGAGACGAGAGAGCTGTTCCAGGAATTGCGGAAATGCTTAAGGAAAAACCAGGAACTCCTGCTGAGTTCACTGGAAAAAAAGGTGAAGAAAAAGTAGATCAAACTCTTCCGAAAGCTGTCGGAGAAAAAGACCTGAACTTCCGGAAGGAGGTAGCAGGAGCATTTGAAGAAGCTGGGAACTCCGAAACAGAACCCCTCATCAACGCACTGGAAGCAGACCCGCAAAACATAAAAAAATATGTAGAAGTTTCCGGGGTTGCTCCTGAAGATAAAAAAGTGCCGGAGAAACTCTTAGAGGCATTAAAACATGAAGAGAGTTATGTGAGAGTAAGTTCCACACTTGCACTGGGAGGAATAAGAGAAGAAAGTTCTGTAGAACCTCTTATTGAGATACTGGTCAAAGACTGCAATGAGACAAAAGCCTGTGCAGCCTTTTCTCTTGGAGAAATTGGAGATGAAAAGGCAGTGGAACCCTTATCACTTGCCTTGAAAGTGGATAAATACGACAATGTGAAAGAGTGTAGTGCTATTTCCCTCGGAAAAATAGGGGATCAAAGGGCAGTAGAACCCCTTATCATGGCTTTGAGTGAAAACAATTCAGTAAAAAGTTGCGCAGCCCTTGCTCTGGGAGAAATTGGAAACCCAAAGGCTGTTAAACCTCTGATCCAACTGTTATCTAATGAAGATCCAGAAGTTAGGCGAAGTGCAGCTCTGGCTCTGGGAGCAATAGGGGACCAAAAAACAGTGAAATCTTTAACCGCAGGACTACAAGATGAAGACGAAAGCGTGAGAATTGCTTCAGCATGGGCCCTTGGGAACACAGGTGATGCCACAGCTACGGACGTGCTCAATAGTGCTGCAACAGACGGAAATGAAACACTCAGATGCACTGCTTTAGAAGCTCTGGGAAAAATAAATGATCCAAAAGCAATTGGAACTTTTGAGAAAGCTCTTGAGGATAATAATTCCAGAGTTAGGCTTTCTGCTGTTACTGCTTTAGGAGAGATAAAAGACGAAAAAGCAACTGAAGCTCTTGTCAGAACTTTGGGAGATAATAATAAAGAAGTAAGAGACTGTGCTTCAAATGTCCTTATTGATAGAAAAGAAGAAGCAGTAGAACCTCTAACAAGAGGCCTGAGTAGTGAAAACAAGAACGTCAGGGAGAACTCCGTATTCCTGTTAATTGACACTGGAGATGAAAGAGCAGTAAAGCCTCTCATCAACTACCTGAAGACAAATACCAGAGTTCAACCTGAAACTCAAGAAAATAAAACTTAAACCAGACGTATGAGATCTTCGAGTGCGGCTTTTGGGTCTGCAGCTTTCACAATTCCGGATGCCAGAAGCACGCCTTGAGAACCAAGGTCAAGAGCTGCCCTTAGATCTTCACCTTTAGAAATCCCAGCTCCGCAGAGTACCTTTACCTGGGAATTAATTTTCGCAACCGCTTCAACCGAACCGCTAACAACTTCAGGGTCAGCTTTTGAGACAGGGATTCCGCTCCCTATAAGCTCTGGAGGCTCGATTGCAACGTAATCCGGGCCAAGGGCTGCCGCTGCTGCAGTTGTCGGAACATTATTAGTGCAGATAATTGACCTGAGCCCGAATTTATTTGCAGCTTTTAGCGACGCCTCGATTTCTGCAAGGGTTAGACGCTTCTCAGAGTGGTTGATCAGAGACCCTACAGCGCCTGCATCTTTTATGGATTTTCCGAAAACATGGCCTGTAAAACTTCCTGCTCCTACCCCATCCAGATGCTGGGAAAAAACCGGCAGTTCAACTTCCGAGGCTACCCTATAAATGTCCGGAAGCTGCGGGGCTACTGCTATCTCGATACCTGAATCTTCGGATACGGCTTTACAGGCTTTTGCAATTTCCACTGCTCCCTGACCTGTACCCTGTAAATAAGTTTTATAGTTCAATACAATGAATGGTAAACCCAAAAAATCCCCTCTTGAAGTTTAAAAAGAAATGGAAAGCGTGGATATCAACGCTTTCTCTAAAAGTTTCTGCCGAAACTACTGCATGATTTTCCCTTTAACGGTAGGTTTTAGCAGCAGGTTTTCAACAACCTTTTCGGGAAATTTTAAACCTGCTTTAAACCTGCTCAGAAGTCAGTCATAACCCTGAACTGGTCAATTTCCGGTTTGTTAAGGCTGTTGATAAACTGCTCGGCAACTTCCCTTACGTCTTTTGCGTTAGTAATCGCACGTCCGACAACAAGGATGTCAGCACCCTGGCTAAGAGCTACAGGTACTTTGTCAAGACGGACACCGCCTGCAACAGCAACCAGAGTCTTTGGAGCAACCTTCTTGATTTCGGCAATATCGCCCCATGCATGTTCAGTGGCCTCAATGTCGATTCCACGGTGGAGTTCAATGACATCAGGCATGACCTTAAGCTGTTTTAAGACAGAAATTGGATCGCGCTGATTAAGTGTATCCATAACAGCATAAATACCTGTCTTATGAGCTTCCTCGATAAGCTTGTCAATAGTGTTGATCGGAGCAAGGGCTGAGACTACAATAGCGTCTCCTGCAGCATCAGCAACCATTCTTGCTTCAAGGTTTCCGGTATCCAGGGTCTTCAGGTCAGCAACTATGAAGGCATCAGGTCTGACCTGTCTGATCTTTGAAATGACATCCATACCGTAACGTTTGATAAGAGGTGTGCCTGCTTCGATAATAACGTGATCGCTTTTAGGAATCTGGGAAATGGCAGATTGCACAAATTCAATGTCAGGATTGTCAAAAGCAACCTGCAGGTAGGGTGGGTCCCAGAGCCTTGTGACCTTGAATCCCATGATAGCATGGGTAGATTTGTTGCTTTCCTCAAGAACTGTGTTAATGTCCGGGAAGCCTTCAAGAGCACGTTTGATTGCAAGTTTTGTAGCTCCGTAATTATACCTGTAGATCTTATTGTAATCCTGGGCATCAGGATGAATAAAGACACTGACTACAATAACAAGTTCTTCAACCTGGTCCTTTGAGATTACTCCTTCTTCTACTGAGTCTGCCACTGCTTTTGCAACAGCTGACTGAGCAGGTCCGAAAATTTTTCCTGCCTGATCCATATTTTTTACCGTAACCTTCGGAATAATGAGGGTCGAAGGTTTTGGAGGCAGATTCGGCCTGATAACGGAAAGGAGTGGAGTATGTCCGACTGAAAGCTGGGTCAGACCGTTTGCAAAAGCTTGCCCTACGGGACCTCCCTTGTCTCCTATCATCAAGTCAACATGGGCAAGTTCTGCACCCTGCCCCATTAAAGCTTCTCCTATTTGAAACATATTTGACCTCGTAAAATGTGATAAATGATATAATTCTGAGTATTGATAACAGTGTGGATACGTATAATGTAATTAATTTATTATCAACTAAGGATACGAATAACCCTTTTGCCTGCTAAATGCCAGCCTTATATAAATAATCTCGTATCGTCTCATAGGTTTTTTCCTCAGCCCTGATAGAGTCATAGAGAGTCAAGGCATTTGATCGGAGTTTGACTTTGAAATTTCCGGGATCATAGAAAAACTACCTGTTAAAGAAGGATTTTAGGACAGATGTCCTCAAGAACACATGTTTTGCACCTGGGGGAAATAGGCCGGCAGGCATTTTGCCCTAATTTTACGAGCAGGAGATTTATATATCTCCAATCTTTCTGTGGAAAGATCTTTTTTAATTCAGCTTCAGTTTCCTCAGGAGCTTTTGTCGCTACCAGACCAAGCCTGTTAGAAATCCTGTGAACATGAGTATCCACGGCAAGAGCGTCCTTAAGGAAAGCATGGGCAAGCACACAGTTAGCAGTTTTTCTGCCGACACCAGGCAGTTCAAGAAGAGCTTCCATATTGTCAGGAACCCTGCCATCATATTTCTCCAAAAGAAGTCCGGAAATTTCCTGTATTCTTTCTGCTTTAACCCTGTAAAAGCCCACATCTTTTATAAGAGTTTCAATCTCGCTAACATCAGCTTTAATCATTTTTTCAGGCGTCGAAAATCTCTCAAAAAGTCTGCTAGCTGCAGGATAGGTAACATCATCCCTGGTTCTATGGGACATCACAGTGGAAATTAACGAAAAAAAAGGATCTATAAAGCTATCGGTAGCAGCTTCAGGATAAAGTTCAAAGAGCCTCTGCATGAGTATGTCAATGTCCATGCTCAAAAATCGATCTTCCCTAATATAAAACTAAGGTTCGAATCTGAACCTGATTAAAGTAATCTCCAAATACACATCAAGAGAGTCAGGAAGTTAAAAGTTCTGGGAAAAAGATCAGTTTTTAAAAGAAAGAAAGCCAAGATCCGGATTCGAACCGGAATGAAATCGCTCTGCAGGCGATTGCGTAGCCGCTCCGCCATCTTGGCATTTTGCAGATTTGTTTAAGTACTCAATAAAGTAATTTTAAAACAATAAGTCGTGTAGAGAAGAAGCCAAGATCCGGATTCGAACCGGAATGAAATCGCTCTGCAGGCGATTGCGTAGCCGCTCCGCCATCTTGGCATTCTTGATCACGTGTTGCTCGTGTAGCTTCAATTAAAGTAATTTCTAATATATAAATATTTAGTTCGAGGCAATCGGTTTTTAAATTTTTAAAGAGAACATATTCCAAAAATAAAATGGGTTCTTCTTATAAAAGGCTAACCCAATTAGAAAAAAATCCTGGAGAAGAACAATCCTGAGAAAGCAAATAGCCATGCCATAACTATGGCTATAAGCAGGATTACAAGTAAGGTTGGTAGCAGTACAGCTATTGCAGACCTTGCCATGCTTACGCCATGGACATACATTCCGCCCACAATATAGAGATATATCTCGTAAATTCCGGCAATCCAGCCGATAATGGGGATCCAGGAAAGTACCATTACAGCAGTTGCATAAGAAATAAATCTTACAGTACCTTCGTAGCTTCCCACTCCTCCAAGTATTTTATAAATAATATAGAGTATTGCAGCTTCGATAAAGAGAGAAATGATACCTGCAATAGGTGTTATGATCACAGTCATAAGTATTGCGAAAAAGCCAAGCTCTCTACCGTACATACCCTCATACATTCCATCATACATGCCACCCATATGTGTTCCAGAGCCAAAAAGAACGGTTAAAAGCGCAGCTAAAAGCGCATATATGATGAAACTGATTGCTGCGAAAGTAAGTGGATCAGTATACCCTCCGGTCTTAGGCATTCCTCTGTAAAAGTCAGACGGTCTTTGCATTACCTCTTTCCATGTTTCAATATAACCCATAAGTTACCCCCAATAAATATAGGCTTAATTTTTATTTAAATAAATTTACCAAAAATAATCTGATAAGGCCTAATTGATCCTAATAAAGTAAGGAAAGTAAGAAGAAATTTCATTATAAGCCCGCGAACTGTAAAGGCACATAGTATAGAAAACCCCACCGAATACAAACTCCGATAACCAAATAAAATACAAATAATATCGCATTAAAATCAAAAAGCTAAAAAGCAGACCAGAGGTCTCATACACCAGATTCGTCGTCAGTTATTTCACATTGAGGATTAGTTATTGCTTCTTCACACTTGCACATGCTCAGCGCTTCAAATAGACCTTCACCCACGCTTATTCCTTTTAGAGCGCATTTTTCCATTAAATGGAAGTAAAGGGCTTCATTTTCACTCTTAATAAACTCGCACATCTCAGAAACCGTTTCTTGTGTTACTAGTTCTTCCTTTCTGCTTATCCAATTAGTAACTGATCCGATTAAGTGTTGACGTATGGCTTCATCATTCCGGTTCTGCTCTATTACATTCATGAAGACGCATTCATCTCTACTAAGAAGCCACTTACCAAGTCTATACCTGAACTTACTCTCACTATCTTGACCAATTTTATTTTCATCAGCCATATTACATCCCCATAATAATAAAAGGCTTCATTATATTTAACAGTTTTAGACGATTTTTATAATATTCAAAACATTCAAATTTTAGCATAGAATCTAGCAGTTAAAGAGGAGGTTAAACATTAAGCTATACCTGAGACTATGAATTGTTAGTAAGAAAGTGTAGAGTTAATAACGAAAAGTGGTAAAGTTAATAACAAGAAGTGGTAGAGAAAACTAAAAAGAAACAACAAACTCCAGAAACAGTATCAATTTAAATCTGATAATTTAAATCTGATAAATAGTTTTAAGTATCTTTTAGTTTTATGAACAATTTAATTCTACAAATTAGAATTTCCTTTTGCTCAAGAGGTTGACGCTTATATTTCTATCGGATGTTTTATAGATCAAGAATTCTTATTTTATTAACAGGTCGCCTATTTATATTCGGTTTGTTTATATAACATGTGCTCATAATATTCAGGGGAGACAGGGTCCAGGCCTATACTCAATAACGTTGCTTGTCTAAGCGAAAAGTTGTAAATTTTAGATTTTGCCAACAAAAATATTGTTAATAGCAGAGTTCCCTTAAACTATAAGAAAAAGAAGTAAAGGATCTTATGGTAGTACTTTCAAGAGCCAAGCAGTACACAAAAAACTCAAACAAAGTATGTTAAAACTTATTGTAAAGCTTAAGTATAAATAAAAAAATATAATTTCTTTTGCAAGGGGGTATATGTTTGAAAGGAGATCAGAAACTAATCGATTGTCTAAATGCGCGTTTGGCAGATGAATTGGCTGCTATCAACCAGTACTTTGTCCATGCCGAAATGTGCGAAAACTGGAACTATGACAGGCTAGGAGAAGTAATCGAGAAGCGGGCCATTACCGAGATGAAACACGCAGAAAAATTGATCGAACGTATCCTCTTCCTTGAAGGGAAGCCAATAGTCAACAATCTGAGCGAAATTCGCATCGGTGACCAAGTACCAAAAATGCATGATCATGATCACTGGGCCGAAGAAGGAGCTATTCAGGGGTACAATAAGGGCATCAAGTTGGCAACGGAGCTAGGAGACAACGACACTAAAGTGCTTCTCGAGTCAATACTGAAGGAAGAAACAGAACATATTGACTGGATCGAAGCCCAACTTGACCAGATCAACCAGATAGGTGTCCAAAATTATCTGGCTCAGCAGATCTACGAATAAGGGATGCTACTGCATCCTACCCTTTTAAAGTATTGATGAGAATATCATGAAAAAACCCTGATCAAGAGCAAAAATTCTCAATACTTCAATACATTGATCTAAGTGAACTTATACAAAAAAGCTTAAAGATATTTAAAGCTTAAAGATATTTACCTGTAGTCC
>DUGT01000160.1 GCA_013331275.1 Methanosarcina sp.
AATAAATTTACTCTTTAATTCTTACTTATGGAAATAATACCATTTTCAGTAAAAAACGATGTATCTGGTGAAAAAAATGGACAGAATTAGTCTGATTAAAAGAAATGTACAGGAAATAGTAACAGAAGAAGAACTTATGAATTTACTGAGTACGAAAGAGCACCCTAAAGCATATGTAGGATATGAACCAAGCGGAAAAATCCATATGGGGCATGTTCTAACAGTAAATAAATTGATTGATCTGCAAAAAGCAGGATTTGAAATTACCGTACTGCTTGCTGACCTGCATGCCTATATGAATCGAAAAGGGACTCTCAAAGAAGTAAGAAAAATTGCAGATTACAACAAAGAATGTTTTATTGCCTTAGGGCTTGATCCAGAAAAAACGAGATTTGTTTACGGTCTGGACTTTCAGCTAGATCCTGAGTACACTCTTAATGTCCTGAAGATGACATGTTCAGCATCATTGAATCGAGCAAGGAGAAGCATGGATGAGGTTGGGCGCAGTATGGATGACCCGAAAGTTTCCCAGATGGTCTATCCTATGATGCAAGTCATTGATATCGCAATGCTTGGAGTTGATGTAGCTGTTGGAGGAATTGACCAGAGAAAGATTCATATGCTTGCCAGAGAGGGACTGCCAGGATTGGGATACAGGGCCCCTATATGCATTCATCTTCCCATTTTGCTAGGTCTGGATGGAACAAAAATGGCTTCTTCAAAGGAAAATTACATCTCGGTTGACGATACCGAAGAGTCTATCCACACCAAACTCAAAAAAGCTCTATGCCCTGTAGATTCGATAGAAGACAACCCGATACTCCAGCTTTTCAGGTACCATATATTCCCCAGATATGCAGAAATTACCATCGAAAGACCGGAGAAGTATGGTGGAAGCCTTTTATGTAAGAGTTACGAGGAGCTTGAGTCTGTCTTTTCAAAAGGAGAGCTTCATCCTATGGATCTGAAAAACTCTGCTGCACAATACATAAATGAGGTACTTGAGCCAGTAAGAAAAGTGCTACAATGATCTGAACTAACCTGAAAAGGTAATCTTAAGCAACTTTCAAATGTTTTGTCTATTAATTATAGAAAGGAACTGTCTTTGTAAAAAAATGATACTTTTAGAGTGTCCTAATTTTAGAACACTTTAAAAGACATTCTAAAAAATAATGATAAAAAAGCATCTTAACTGGAGCCTGCTACTTTTTTAAAGAATATAATGCCAAAAATAAAAATTAAAAATTATAAGGATTTCGGGTTTTGCTTACTGTGTACTCTCCTTAAGTTCTGCCAGTGCAGGCTTACAATCCCTGGTACATTCAAGCAAAGAATCCCCACTTTCCCAGTACATTACAAAGGTTCCAATGATAGCGATTGAAGCTCCAATCACAAGCCACAAATCTATCGTGGAGCCCATGAAAAAGGAAAGACCAAGTATAGCAAATATAACGTAAAGAGAGCCAACGCTCAGGCCGCGTCCCACACCGATTAATGGATAAGCTTTGTACAGAGCGACATAGCAAAGGCCTACTGTTAAACCTGCAATGAGGGCCCAGATAATAAAGGAAGGGCTGGAAAGCGTGGCAATTATAGCATTGAAAACTGTGTCAAATCCAAAAATGATCATTGAAGCTGGCCAAAAGATAAAAATCCATATAAAAGACTCAGAAATAAATCTGGTTAAAATACCTGTGTCAGCATCAGTGACGTCCAGAGCACGTGCAGCGGTAGCTCCTTCAAGCCCCCAGCCGATAACGGACATAAGAGATCCTATATATCCGATCCAGATACCCTCCGGAGCTAGAGGATTGGTGATTTCGGCAATCATCTGACCCGGATTCCATATGAATATGCCACCAAGGAGAATAAGACAGATTCCCATCCAAGCCTTTCTGCTTATGTTTTCACCGTACCAAATTTTTGCGGCAACGGCACCTACCACAGCAGAAAGAAGTGCAGCAGACGCGGCAAAAGCGCCTCCAATGTAACCGATTGCAAGAGTTGAACCAAAAATTGCAACCGGACCGCCGAATACTGCAGCAAGCATATACCATCTGGATGCCTTGAAAAACCTGATCGTCCTGGGGAGGTCTGACATCTTACCCGTTCCTCCAACCCAGAAGATTGTCAGTATTAGAGAATAAATAATACTAGCACTGGATACCATTGATATGGTTGCCACAATAAACCCATCAGAACCTTCAGGAAAAATAGCAAATTCCTTATATGGGGGCACAAGCCACAGCATAGAAAGAGCTACGTAACCAAGGCCCCATAGAATCGCACAAATTATAGCCCATATAAAGCCCCATTTAACACGGCTCTTGTTTTCAGCTCTAACAATAGATTCAAAGTCCGAACTCATAACAATATCCTCATAAAAGCTATGACCCGGGAAAACAAAGGTCCCGGGAGTTAGCATTGTATGTCCTCTTTTCAGATTTTTTTCGTAAAAGTTCGGCCGATGTACAGAGCCAGTAAATCCAGGGATAATATTAGAACCAGATAAACATAGTCTGCACCCGGAAATGCCCATACTCCTTCAACGTGAAACATATTCAAGCCTCCAGAAGTTCTTCTACTCGAGATTTTCCAAAGTCAGAGATGCTATACCTGTACAGGACTTTGCCTTTTGCGAAACGGCTGCCGTCGTCAGCTTTTGCATCGACTATACTAAATATTCCTCCGCAGGAAAGTTCTGTCATCCAGAAGCGAGCCATCCACTTCCAGTAGTCACTATTCTTACCATATTCGGGAAGGAGCTTTCCTATCAGTTCATAATCCCAGGCTTCCTTCTGTTGATAGAGGAGCTGGACAAGTCTGGATTTCATAGGTAATTTTGCCATTATTATCATCTCATTTTTAAGTTCCTCATTCAGAAGATGAACGGGTAGATTCAAGAAGAGAATCACCACTGTCCCAATACATAACGAAAATTCCAACGACTGCAATAACTGCACCGAGAACTACCCACCAAGCAGTAGGGGATCCCATAAACACATACAGTGCGATTATAGCAAATAGAACATAAAGTGTTGAAACACTCATTCCCCGGCCAACACCGATAAGCGGATAAGTTTTCCACATGAAAACATAAGAGAAATTACCTGACAAAACTGCCAGCGAGGTCCAGATAAGGAAGGATGGGCTTGTAAACGCTGCGCCAAGAGCAATAAACACAACATTGGGTCCGAGAAGCAGGAGGAAAACAGGCCAGATGATAACAACCCAGATTAGAAGCTCTGCAAAAAAACGGGTGTGAAGACCACTATCGGAGTCTGTCAGATCAATAACCCTCCCGGCAACGGCACCTTCAATACCCCACCCAATAAAGGACACGACAGCGCCTAGATATCCAAGCCAGAGTCCATCCGGTGCTGCAGGACTTGTTATTTCTGCGATGGTCTTGACGGGGTTTAATATAAAGATACCCCCGACAATCATAATTCCAATACCCATCCATGCTCTTTTAGTGATATTTTCACCATACCATAGCTTGGCAACAAAAGCACCGACTACAGACGTCAAAAGAGCAGCAGATGCTGCAAACGCAGCGCCAATATAACCTATTGCAAGTGTGGTTCCATAGATAGCAATTGGCCCTCCAAAAGCTGCAGCCAAAGCATACCACTTAGATATTTTATATGTACGAATGGTTCTTGGTAAATCTGCAAGTTTTCCAGTCCCACCAAGATAAAAAACACTCAATAAAACAAGTGCAATAAATATTTGAACTGTAAGCATTGTAGCAGTAGCTACCATCATCCCTGTTGCACCTTCAGGAAAGGCTGAGAGGTCATTAAATGGCGGAACAAGCCATTGCATGGCAAAAGCTATATAAGCAAAACCCCATAAAACGGCACAAAGGAAACCAATTATAAAACCCCATTTCACACGATTTTTGCTTTCATTAGTAATTATGTTTTTTAGATCGGCATCCATCTAAACACTCCTTATAATACTCCTTTTTGAAAAAATAGCTGTGCAAATCCTGTTTAGAAAATATCCTCCAAAGGTTGTCATTCCCAAATCAATAGTTTTCAATTGGAACCTAATTCCGATATCCATATTCGTTCCAGGATAGCATTCTGTACCGGATTCCAGATGTTAAACATGGAGTGGGGAAATAAAGTTCCTTAAGGGGAATAATTTTGGATGGCCACTACATATAGAAAATTTCACAGGCGTTTGCTTCAAGCTAACTATCCAACTTGAGTGTATTAATGAAATTTAATTATGAAATTGAGTATAAAAACATTTCTATGAGTAAGAAAAGTTTATATATCAGATAAATAAAAAAGCTTATATATCCAAATTAGTCCAACATAATCCAACTACATTACTCTCCTATGCGTTAAAAATAAATGACACCGTACTATATATAATATATAAGCTTTTCTCATTATTAGATAATTATATATATTACATTAATAGCAAAATTTAAATATAATAAAAATGACAAAAACAATGAATTAAAATGAACTTCAACCCAAAAAAAGGCGAAAAAAAATGAGCAAAGAAGAACTTTTGGAACAATTGAGTGAGTCGATCATAAATATCGATGAAGCCGCGGGTATGCATGCTATAGAAAATGCTCTCGCAGAAGGATTAGATCCTGTTGAGATAATCGAAAAAGGCCTCTCAGCAGGAATGTTAGAAATCGGGAATAGATTTGAAGACGGTGAAGTCTTCCTTCCCCAGGTTATGATGGCAGCATCTGTAATGGCAAAGCTTGTCGAAGTAGTGAAGAGGGAGATTAAGGAAGGCGAAGTAACAGGAAAATCTGGAAAAATTGTTTTTGGAACCGTTGAAGGAGATGTTCATGATATTGGGAAAAATATTGTGAAAATCCTCCTGCAGGCAAACGGGTTTGAAGTTTATGATCTGGGAAGAGATGCACCCCTTACTTCATTTATCGAAAGAGCAAAAGAAGTCAATGCAGATATTGTGGCTTCCTCTGCCCTTATGACAGGTACAATGCAGGGACAGGCAGCACTTGAGACGATGCTAAGAGAAGCAGGAATACGCGATAGTGTTAAAACTATGGTCGGCGGTGCACCCTGTACTGAATACTGGGCAAAGAAAATAGGGGCAAATGCATATGCCGAAAATGCCAGCGAAGCTGTCAAAAAAGCCCGTGAACTTATGGCATAAGTTCATTGAAAAGTGAGGTTCGAAGAATGAGTTCTACATACCATACAAGGATGGGAGACGGCAGACGCATCGAGATGACAAAGGAGGAACTAAAAAAAGATATTGAAGCTGGTGCAAGCGAAGCTGCCAAGAAAATTAAAGTTCCTGACCTTACAGATAATGAAAAAGGTCATCTCCTCGAAATTTTCACCGCACCAGAAAGAGTTGTTAGTGTTAGTCCCGAAGATCTGATAGTAATGAGTACTGATGTAGGACCTGACACTATACACATGAACTATAGTGAGTTTGGTGGAGTAGGAGTACCAGTCCATACTGTAACTGCAAACATGATAGCAGAAAGGGTTGTAGGCCACGACTGTGTCATGAACACGTTTAGAGCCGGTAACTTCAAAGGTACAAGCGTTTCAATAATCCAGGTTCAGCAGGACATAGAAAACTTAGTGAAAAACTCCATAGCTCCGTCATTATATGTAGGTATGCCAAATTTCGGAGCTTATTATAAACCTGATGGACCATTTGACAACGTAGGAGATCTTATTTCTAAGGGTAAGGTCGAAGAAGGGCTAAAGATTTATGAGGATATTATTCCGGCCTGTAAACACGATATTAGCTGGGTTGCCGAAATGACTGCTCAGGTTGGAGTAGATGGGATAAATATTGATACAGCAGCGGCCGGTGGAGATGGAGAATTCCTTGCCTCACTCCAGGCGACAGAAGAAATTAAAGAAAAAACCGAAATGTCAGTTTTACTAAACATGGCAAATCACTTTGTCCTTGGCATGCATGGAGGGATTAAGTACGACGGGCAGACCCTCGGAAACATGATGCCACATCAACAGGTGAAGGTTGCAGAAAAAGCTGGAGTAGATATCTTTGGCCCTGTGGTAAACACAAATACCAAGAAATCAGTGGCTTGGAATGTCGCAAGAGCAGTAACTGCAATAAAAGAATGTTCTAGAGTTGCAAATATTCCAATACATCCAAATCTTGGAATGGGCGTGTGTGGGGCACCAATGGTTGAAATTCCACCAATTGACGCGGTGTCAAGAGCAGCAAAAGCACTGGTCGAAATTGGCAGAGCCGACGGCATATAGTCTGGTATCGGGGATCCTGTTGGGTTCCTGATAACCAATGAGATGTCTGTCGGAATGCATGGTATTAGAACCGCAGGCGATCTCGTCATGAGAATGCAGATGAAAGGTATGAGATTAAACAAAGCAAAAGAATACGTTGCACAGAAACTCGGAACTGATGTGTTCACGCTTTCTGATGAATATGCAATGAAAGAGATTAGAGAGGAGCTTGGAATCGGAACAATAAATTCTGTACCGGGTCAACCTAAAGGGCTAAAGGCAAAGGCCAAAATTGCAGAAGTGCTTGATATCAAAATCCCCTGTGTTGACATGTTAAGATAAGAAAGTAATGAGTGTTAGTTGCTCAATGACTTTGTAGAAAAACCGTCTCTACAAAGTCACATACCTTTTTTAGTTCAAAACCAAATGGTTTACTCTATCCATATGGTCTAGAGGAATAAAATAATGACAGAATATACCCCAAAAGAAAGATTGTATCGTGCATTAAGGAAACAACAGGTGGACAGGATGCCAGCTGTCTGTTTTACTCAGACTGCTACTGTTGAACAAATGGAAGCTTGTGGAGCCTACTGGCCAGAAGCCCACGCTGATGCAGAGAAAATGGCGACTCTTGCAGAAGCGGCACATACTGTTGTAGGCTTTGAAGCTGTAAGAGTTCCCTTTGATATTACTGCTGAAGCTGAACTTTTTGGCTGCGGAATCAAGGCTGGCGACCTGAAACAGCAACCTTCAGTGATCAAACCCAGTGTTAAGAATATGGAAGATTTGGAAAAGCTAAAGAATTATAACCTGAAAGAAGGCAGAGTTGCAGTAGTCCTTGAAGCTGTCAAAATCATTTCCGAAAAATATGGAAAAGAACTTCCCATAATAGGATCTATGATTGGCCCCTTCTCTCTCGCCCAGCATATTAACGGAGACGTCTGGTTTGGAAACATTTTCACTGGAGAAGAAATTGTTCCTGCGCTCCTGGATTTTTGCTCAGATTTCAATGTAGCATATGCAAANNTCCGAAAAATATGGAAAAGAACTTCCCATAATAGGATCTATGATTGGCCCCTTCTCTCTCGCCCAGCATATTAACGGAGACGCCTGGTTTGGAAACATTTTCACTGGAGAAGAAATTGTTCCTGCGCTCCTGGATTTTTGCTCAGATTTCAATGTAGCATATGCAAAAGCAATGGTTGAGAATGGAGCAGATACCATAGCTATCATCGACCCAACAGCAAGTTATGAACTGATAGGTGGGGAATTCTACGAGAAATATGCCCTTCCTTACCAGAAGAAAATTGCTGACGCAATGAAGGAACTCGACGTGGCAACAGTTCTTCACATCTGCGGAAACACAACCAATGGCCTTGGAATTATGGACAAAGCCGGTGTAAATGGGATCAGCGTAGATCAGAGAGTAGACATAAAGACCGTAACCGGTAGTGTGAAAAATGCCATTATTGTAGGAAACCTTGACCCTGTCGCTGTACTCTGGAATGGAATTCCTGAAAGTATTGCAGAAGCTTCAAAGAAGGCACTTGACGCAGGTGTTGGTGTGCTTACTGCTGGTTGTGGAATCGTCAGTATGACCCCAACTGTTAACCTACAAAAGATGATCGAATGCGCCATTAACCACAGATACTAAAAATCTCTTGTATTATTTGCTGAGATAAGAAAAAATAGAAATTAAACGACTTTGGTGACTCTATTGAAGTGAATCTATCGCAGGGTCTCAATGTTTTCACAATTAATGAATGTCCAGATCATCTTTACCTAATTATATAGTGGCTTGATCTGGTTAAGCTATTGCAGTTCATAGTACTTTAGTATTAAGCTAAAAAAGTTAGAGTTTTCTGATTGAGTCGATATGTAACTGCTAGCGGAGCTTATCATTAAAAACAACTGAGGTAAAATATGACAAACGGATTCAAATTCGAACTCTTTGATAAAGAGGGTATAGAAGCCATACACCAAGCAACACTGAAAGTGCTAGCCGATCCCGGCATCAGGATATCGCATGAATATGCACGGAAAGTCCTCAAGGATAATGGATGTGATGTTAACGAGGAAACAAGAGTAGTTAAGTTTCCGGAAGAGCTTGTAAAAAAAGCAATTGAGACCGCTCCGTCATCATTCGATATCTATGGCCGAGATGAAAAAAATATTGTCAACTTGACAGGTGATGGAAAAGAGGTAAACTGGATCAATTTTGGTATTGGAACCAAGATGGCTGATTACAAAGGGCCCAATACTTACGATGTAAGAGACAGTACCCTGCAGGACCTTGCAGACATTGCCAAGGTTGCAGACTGGGCATCCAACATTAGTTTTCTCTGTTCTCCTGTGTCTGCAATGGATTTGGCTGCTAAACCGGTCTCCAGGACAATGCACGAAGTAATGACACTTACAGAGAACACTTCAAAACACCTTATTCTTGACCCAGAGGCCGACAAGGCACCATATTATTTTGAACTGAATAAGGCGTTCTATGGTGGAGAAGAGGAAGAGGCCCGAAAGAAATCATTGTTCACACTGGGTGGCTGTCCAACAAGTCCTCTTGAACTCGATTATACAATATGTGAAATGGCGCTCCAGGCTACTAAGTACGATATGCCAATGATGGTCCTGAGCATGGCAATGAGCGCTGCATCGTCACCTGTCTATCTGGCAGGAACACTTGTGACTCACAACGCCGAAGTGCTTGCCGGTCTGGTTATAACCCAGCTATTCAAACCTGGACATCCTACATTCTATGGCAGTTCCACAACTGCATTTGACATAAAAGGAGGCACAGCTCCTGTAGGTTCTCCAGAGCTCGGAATGATAAGTGCAGGAGTTGCAAAGCTGGCACAGTACTATGGATTGCCCTGTGTCGTAGCAGGTTCCTAGGGAGATGCCAAGATACCTGATGCCCAGGCAGGGCATGAGAAAACCATTACTGGTCTTATCCCTGCATATGCAGGTGCCAGTGTAATATATGGCGCAGGTATGCTTGAGCTTGGTATGACCTTTTCACTTGAACAGCTTGTGATGGACAATGATTTCATTGGCATGATAATGAAATCCAGAGACGGAATCCCTGTAACAGAAGACACGCTTGCATATAAAGCGATCAAAGATACAGGGTTTGGCGGTCACTTCCTTTCACACAAAACCACATTGAAGAATATCAATCTCCCTTCACATCCTTCTATCATGAACAGACAGATGTTTGGGGATTGGCAGAGAGCAGGCTCAAAAGATCTCGCAAGTGCAGCACATGATAAAGTGCTGGATATTCTGCAGAGCCACCAGGTAAAGCCAATTGATGCTGATATCCTCAAGGATATGAAGGCAATTGTAGCTAAAGTTGACAAAATGGTTGCAGGAAACTAATACAGGTAATTGATAAAACGAGGTTATTTCATGGTAACAAAAACAGATATAATTGCAAAGGCAAAAGAAGCGATTCTGGATTTCGATGATGAAGTCGCAGGAGAGGTTGCTAAGGAAGCGCTTGCTACAGGCATTAGCCCTGCAGAACTGATAGAGGAGGGTTTCACAGCAGCAATGCTAGAAATAGGAGAAAAGTTCGGAGCTGGTGAATTGTTCCTTCCACACGTCATTGCAGCGGCAGATGCAATGCAGGCAGCTATCGATATATTGACTCCTGAACTGGAAAGAACCAGTGCTCAAACAAAGTCCAGGGCTACTGTTGTCATTGGTACAATAGAAGGCGACATTCACTCCATAGGAAAGGATATTGTAGCGACTATGCTCAAGATTGCCGGATACAAGGTTGTGGACCTTGGAAGAGACGTACCTATCAAAACCTATGTAGAAAAAGCAAAGGAAGTAAAAGCAGATGTTATAGCATCATCTGCACTCATGACCACTACAATGGTCAACCAGGCCCAGATTGAAAAACAGCTCAAGGAATCAGGTATTCGTACAGATCTTAAAACCATGATCGGAGGCGCACCTGTTACCAAGGCATGGGCTGATAAGATTGGCGCAGATATTTACGCTGAAAATGCGGAAGATGCAGTAGCGAAGCTCAATGCTTTGTTCTAATTTCTGCTTGTAACAGGAGCTTAAGAGCCTATCCGAAAAGTCAGTAATAAATACTTAAAAGTCACAGAGATTGGGTAGCCATCCGGTTTTGCATTGCATATTGTGAAAGTTACAGCTGGCAACCACTTTTATGATAGACTCTAAGTTAAACAGAGATATTTTGGCTCTTCGCTATTTCATGTGG
>DUGT01000161.1:0-8832 GCA_013331275.1 Methanosarcina sp.
GGCGTTTTTGGGAATAATGGGCGCCTGTCTTCCGTGGGAAAAGATTTAGAAGGACAGGAACTTACGGTTATTGTGCATATTCCTGACGAAAATTGATTCTTTTTTCACTCTTTCAACATGAAAATAACATATCAGGCATTAAACTCCAGTTGCGGTAAAAAATTAGGTCAAAAACGCTTTTTAGAGCCTGGTTTCGTAGGAATTCGTGCGTTCGAATCCCGATCTTTTAAGGATTATTAAGCCTTATTTATCCAATTAAAGATAGTGCCAATTCTTTCCCAACTAAAGTGCAGCTGTTAAATGATTTATTTGGCATTTAGAGAGTTTAAATACTTCAATTAATTGATTAAACATCGTTCTTTCCTTGCATTTATCATTGAATTTTAGATGGATGAAAATACTATCAGGCGCCTTAGTTACAAATAAGCATAAATTTTGAACAAGCAAAAGTATTATATTGATTATTTACTGATTTTAAAGACTACCATAGATTATTTCTCTAAAAAATGGTTTTTAAAGTGTATCTTAATTGTAGAAACTCTAAATACATATCTATTATCCAAAATAAGTATCGTATACTCTCAGTTTTAGCACTAGTTTAAAAGGACCCTATATTTCATATACTTCTGTGACAAGTGAAGTAATGTGAAGCACGAAAACTCAAATTATTTAGGATAAAACGAAAAGATGATGAGGATTAAATATTGTCTAAAATCTCAAAACGCTTCTATTTTTTCATAGAAGTTCAAAATTCGTTAGGACAAGTTACACCTTTTAATCTACTACCAAAAGAATGGGCCAATTTTCATTTTCCAATAGAAGTCGCAGCACTATTACCTTACAATAACGAAAATCTTTCATATGGATGGGCATATTTGGATAATTTATACAAAAATACTCCAATAATTAATTTTTACTCACCAGAGCATGTAAATGATATTCAAAAATTTATGCAAAGGGATGTAAGTAACAATATTTTTTTTGCTTCTGAAGTTTACTCAGTTGACTTAATAAAAAATAACGTGAAACCTGATTCAACAATAGTAGTCACAGAGAACGATAACTATGAAAAGCTGCTTAAAAATTATCCTATTATTCTTGTTAAAAATAAGTCTTCAAACCAGATCATAGAAGAAATATATCAAGAAGTATTAAACATATTAAAGCAATATAAAACATCAGATAATAAAGATATTCAAATTCATGATTTTAAAGATGCATACATTATAAAGAAAAAATTTTTACCGAATATTGAAATTGAAAGCAATTTAATATGTAGATCAAATAAAATAGTTTTGAGTCGCATGAGAGGTAAATTACCTAAGTATTTAAATCTCTGTCATAATGAAAACTTAGAACTAAAAGAATTAAACTCAGAACTAAAAGAATTATATATTACAAATGAGAGTTTAGTCGGCGAGATAATAAGCGAAAAATCAACTGATTATTTTCTTTCGCTATACTCAAATGGCAAAAAACCCACGAAAATACCAGCATATTTGCTTAAAAAAGCAAAAAAGTTAGTAAAAGATAATTCCACATATTCTGACCAACGAAAAGCAAGAGAATATAAAGCTATAAAAAAAGAAATATTAAATCTTCACAATTTATCTTTAAACCAAGAAGTAATACTACTTATTCCATCTGTAAACATTGCTTGCAGGAATAACATTACCAATAAACTTTCAGTAGAGTTTAACGAAAAATATAATACAGAAATTGAGGAAGTAATAAAAGGTATTTTAAAGGGAGGAAGAGGAATTCCCCTTTTAGTTCCTGCTAGTATTCAAGAAAAGGACGTTGAAACATTTAAAGATATGGTTTTTAGTTTAGGTAATACCAGAAAAGCAGAGAATTGTTTTCTTACGTCATTAGTATCGCTTTATGCTTCTAGAAAGCTTTCTCCGGTAATTAAAACGACTACAATACCCTCAAATGTATTTATAAAACTTAACTTAGCTCGTTACCAGATAAAAAATAGGAAGCCAAATGAGACAATAACGAGCTATTTTAGTCAAATTCAATTTGAACTTAAAAAAACTTTCCCAGATAATTACTATAAATTAATATCTGATTTAAATGTAAATAAATATACAATATTTTCCGATATACCATTTGAATTGACGCTTGTAGGTAATAGTGAAGCCTTTTGTCAAAAATATGAAGTGACAAGGATTCCAATAACACCACTTAAACTGATGTTATCAGCTGTAAATAATTGTAACTTACCGCCTCATATTATTGAACTCTCATCATTTAACGATATTTTGCATATTAATTCTATTAGTGAAGAAGACCCAATATTTAACGAATATAATTCTTTTAAAAAAACATGTGAAGAACTCAACTATAATTTAAACTTTAAATCTGTAAAAAAATCGGCTGAATTTATCAGTTTGATTAATAAAATAAAACCAAATATATTAATTTACTATGGCCACGCAACATATAACGATGACAGAGACGAAGGCCAATTAATATTTGAGACTGATAATTTGTCATTTGAATCATTAAAAAAGATAACTGATATGCCTCAAATAGTATTCTTAGTTGGATGTGAAACCGCCTCAACTAGCGCATTTATTGGAGGCATAGCTAATCACTTTTTAAGTACTGGTGTTCAAGCAATTTTAGCTACATTGTTCCCAATTCCCGGAAATCATGCAGCATCGTTTATAGGTAGAATATTAGGAATGATAGAGGAGTATAAAAAGGCGGGCTCAAATTGCTCATTAGCAAAACTTGTTTTTAAAGCTAGGAAACTTGGTTAGTTAATCGACAGATTGGAGTTATTATACCAGTTAGAAATAATAAACTCAATCGAATATATTACACTATTTACAGAAATAGCTGAAACATTAAATAATTTAAGCCTCGTGAAAAGAAGAGAACTTACCCTAGTTGAAGCGGATCCTATATTTGAACAAATTCTAGAAAAGAATGGCATTTTGGAACAATGGGTTTCCATTAAACATAAAACTATACCATATTCGTTATTTTTCACACTTTTAGGAAGAGGGCACGATATATATTTCTAACTAAATTTTTTAGATAATGTCCTAGAAAATATTTGGGAAGAATCTGAGTTTGATAATAAGTAACACTGAACCTAATTAGTAACTATTAAATTGAAGTTAGGAATATTCGTGATATTATGAGTCTATGTTGCTTTTCTCACCGTTCTTTGCTAAGGCCTCAGAGCTTTACTATATAACTAAATTTTATTCAACAGTAAACAAACCAACATGCGAGAGGTGCCCAGCTAGGTCAAAAGCGCTTTTCAGAACCTGGTTTCGTAGGAATTCGTGCGTTCGAATCGCACCTCTCGCACTCAAACTTTTTTACTGTTTTGCTTTTGAAATTTCGAATACTACTTTGATCAGGCGGCTTTCACTTATTACTTTCTGCATATAATATCATAACATAAATATATAAAATAATTATAATTTAAATATCTCCATTTACACTCTTTACTCTCAAAATCTCAATTTCGCTTTTACCAAACAGATTATTATAAAAATGTTCTCTAACCGTGGTGCTTTCATTATTGAGATTTCTTAAAATTTCCTCTACTTTTTGCGAATAGCCTGAAATCCCATACCAAATATTAACAGTTTCTTTTTTACATCCTGCACATAATCGCTCTTTTAGTTTATTTGGTGGCTCTGGTGAAATAATGTAAATTTTAAGTCCATAATTCTCCACAGCATTAGATATCACGCTGTTGATATGTTCATCGCCAAAACCATACCCAATTATAAGTAAACGTCGATTAGTCTGTGATAAAACCTTTTTAAAAATCTTATAGTAATAACAAAGTAGAGGTTCGTTCTTAATTTGTCTATTTTTGCCTCTTCCAATAACCATTATATCTGAGCCGTTTGAACTTTTCCAGTTAAACGATCCATGAAGTTTTATTAAGAAGAAATTCCCAAACTTTAACAGATCATTCTCTACAGATTTTAATTCGTCTTTCGAAGGTAGTTTAATATAATCTTCTTGTTCTAACGGTTCGTTGAAGTTCGATTCAAACCATTTTACATCGTTAGGAATTCCTGGAATAGACAGTGATGCGATAGAGTTGTTCCAATAACTTCTCTCAAAAAATAAATCTTGATTGAGAGTAAATATAAAACCTTTGCTCTCTGTACTAAATTGCTGATCACTGGTTTTTCCATTTGGCCAAATTACTTGATACTTTTTTCTTAGCGTTTTGAAAGATGAAATAAGATCTTTATCAGGTGATAAACGGTTAAATAGATTAGATTGATTTCGAATAATTTCATCAATATACTCATATGCATATTTGTAGCATTTTTGATTGCTTTTTTTTCTTCATCTGTAAATTCAATAGGTAAAAACAAACTTTCTTTATCTTTAAGATTTTCTAATACAGAATAATAGATATCTTCATAATCAAAATTATTGAGCATCAATTTTTTAATTCTCGGTTGGGCTTGTATTTCCTCGTGATTGAAAATATGAGTCCACATCTCTTCAGCTAATAAACCTCCAAAATTTTTAGTAAAACCTGCCCCTAGTAACAAAACGTATTCAGATAATTCATATTCACTGTTTTGATTATTCATTTTAATCATTTTTAGTAAAACATAATTACTTATAATTCTTTCATTTCTTTTTATCTTCTCTTTAATTTTATATATTAATTTATTATTTTTTGTGATATAGTTAACCTAGTTAAACGTATTTAGTTTTCTATAAAGTTTTAAATTTAGGATAGACAAGTATACACAGATTTTTAATGTCTTTAGATGCCGATATTTCATTTTGCTATGTGTTTCTTTAGTCTTTTTTTGCTTAATCTGATATTATCGGCCAAAATCTAAATATCATTCCTATAGCCTCTGGAATAAATAATTAAACAGAAGCATAGAATCGGATTAGGATAAGTCTTGCATTATATAAATTAAGTAGAGTTATGTTTCTGTACATGATTTTTTATATATGATGTTTCAAAACCGACAATATAACTTTGAAACTTCTCGTGCCTGTAAGGGCTTTAAAATATTCGCACCAGGCTTTTCTGTGTGCGAGGGAAGTGTATCTTCCAAGCCTGAGGCTCTGGGTTTGGGCTTGCGCCCTTAGTTTTCGTCAAATATGATTGGTCGAGGGCCTATTCTCGCAGGAATTTGTGCGTTCGAATCGCACCTCTCGTACAAACATTTTTTCTGGTAATCAGTGGTAGTTTGTAGCTCTTTGTTGTTTCTTTGCTTCCGTTCTTGTTATTAATCTTAGGGACTCAATTTTTTCAAATCTGTAAACTCATAAGAAACTAAAATTGAGTGCCTCTAATATTTGATATTTTTAATAAAGATATGACTTATCGATATGTCAGAGTATACTCAAAAAGCTAAAAAAGACAAAAGCTAAAAAAGAACAAATTTCTCCTTTTACATTTATCTGAACTCGTACCTAATTTTGGAAGTTTGTAGAAATTAAGGGATAGAAGTAAACATTTGGAATGGTCCGTATGAAAAACCTCACTTGCAGCAATTTTAGGATTAATGAACAGTAAATGAATAAGCCAGGTTCTAAAATTCATATCAATCTTTTTTGATATCTATCCTGTGGGTTTTTATGAACTGAACCCATATCGATTAGGAGAATTAAATTTTATTTTTGAAAGAAGAAATACTGATATTGTTATGTCAGAGAATAAGTATTTTCATAACTTTCGTAGGTGTTAAAGATGCCTGGAAATCCTAATGAAATAAAACTGGTAAACAATGCTATGTCTAATGCTACCCGACGGAAGATAATGAACTTTTTATCGACAGGAGATAAAAGTACTGAGGAAATTGGAGGAGAGATAGGGAAGACAATGCTTGATTTCCATCTCAAGCTTCTTCAGCAGGCTAGTTTGATTGAAATTGAAGAAGGGACTGTGAGACTAAGCGAATATGGAAAGAATTTCCTTAAAGAGAAAGAAGAGAAAGGTGCAGATAAAACTGCAGAGATTTCTCAGGCAAAACCAATAGAGATTACTGAAGTCAGGCAACTTTTACCCTGTATAGCTGATTCCTCAAAGTTCAGGGTAATTGCAAACATAGCTCCTCCCCTGGGTGGAACCCTCAAGGTTCTTGAGCCTATCTTTCCCAGAGGCAGATACTCAGACAAGATAAGTGCTCTGATAATGCAAAAAGGAGAAGTCATTACAACGGTTTACGGGACTGGAAAAGTTACCATGACAATGGTTAAAAACGAAGACGAAGCAAAAAAAGCTCTTGAGAACCTGAGAAGTACCATCAATGAGGCTATTGCAAAAGGTGTCGCCCCAGCTCCAAGGGAAAAGGTTCGGATCGAACCTATGGAGCTCTATAAGTACCTTCCTCAGACAAACTGTGGTAAGTGCGGTGAACAGAGCTGTTACACATTTGCAATAAAGCTCATGGGAGGTGAGGTCACTTTAGACAAATGCTCACCTCTAAAAGAATCAAGCTATATAACCAACTTCGAGCATCTGCAAGTCTTAAGTGCATACATTTGAGCAGAAGTAATCTGCAGTCGTTTGAAAAACACGTTTTAAACAGGAACCTCTAGAGAAGGTTAAAATAGTGATCATTGACAGTCCAAACATCCCAAAAATTTATTATATCCTATCGACACAGACAATTTTTATTTAGAATTGCAGAAGAAGAGCTATGGTCAGACCCTGTGAATGGTATGCCGCTATAAAAGTTGCCAGAAAAAAAGAACTTCAGCAGGTGTTGAAGATGTCGGAAAACCCGAATGAGACAAAACTCGTAAACTTTGCTATGGCCAATAGTATTAGAAGGAAGATAATTAACTTCCTAGCGGATGGCTACAGGAGTACCGGGGAAATCGGAGAGATAGTCGAGAAGGCAACGCTTGGCTTTCATCTCAAGATTCTCAAAGATGCCGGCCTTATTGAGTTGGAAGAAGAGACTGTAAAGTTAAGTGAATACGGAACAAATTTCCTAAAAGGTAAAAAAGAGAAAAATGCTGAAGAAATTACGGATTTCTCGCAGGCAAAACCAATAGAAATTGCAAGGGTCAAACAGGTTTTGCCCTGCATAGCTGATTCCTCAAAGCTTAGGGTGAGTGCAAATATGACTCCACCACTTAGTGGAGTTTTGAAACTCCTTGAGCCTCTCTTTCCAAGAAGTAATTATTCAGATAGAAAAGATAGCCTGATAATTCAAAAAGGAGAAATCATCACAACCATTTATGGTAGTGGAAAAGTCTCCATCAGAATGGTCGAAAACGAGGACGAAGCTAAAGAAGAACTTGAAAGACTAAAGAATATTATCAATGAGGCTATTGCAAAAGGTGAAGCTCCAGCTCTGAGAGAAAAAGCAAAGGTCGATCTCATTGAGATCTACAAACACCTGCCCCAGACCAATTGTGGTAAGTGCGGAGAGCAGGGATGTTATAGCTTTGCCATCAAGCTTATGGCAAGACAAGTTGCTCTGGAAAGGTGTACTCTTCTTAAAGAACCGGAGTACGCAAGTAAGCAGGAGCATCTGCAGGTTCTGACCAGTTACATCTAAGCTCTATTAATAAATATAGTTCGTTAGGAGGAACCATTGAAGACACTTACTATAGTGCTCACCGACGGTCCTTATATTTCAGAATACTCTGAAATTGCCTGCAAATTAGCCGAAGAAGCACTTAAACAATATAACGTGAATATATTCCTTTACCTGGATGCAGTGCATATACCCAAAAAAGGCCAGACCCCTTCCTTCTTTTCTAACACAGGTGAACTTTTCACTGGACTTGCAGAGAAAGGAGTTGTAATCAGAGCATGTGCCCGATGTGCTGCTGCAAGAGGTTACATTGCAGAAGAGGACCTTGAGAACGGAAGTAACTGCGAAGATTATCTCCCTGGGATAAAAATTTCCAGTCTTTATGAACTCGCAGAAATGCTGAAAAAGAGTGATAGAGTAATCTCACTGTCAAGATAAGCTCCCCAAAAGAGGTTAAACGATGAAATCAGTTTTTTATCTGCTGGATACTGCCCCATACGGAAGTGAAAAGGCATTCGGAGCATTGAATGCCGCTGCAGTAAGTCTTGCAGGGATGAATGTGACTCTCGGCCTTTATGGAGATGGAGTTTATCTTGCAGCTGCTGACCAGGATAGCACAAATCTTAGAATGCCAAACCTTTCAGATATTCTCTATTCTTATGGTGAGCTAAGAGTACTGGTGCATGAACCCTCACTGATCGAGAGGGGGCTTTTTGATAAAACTCTTATAGAGACCATAGAACTTGTCGATGAAGAGGACTTCCTCAAAGAGATGGAAAATTTAGACTCCTTAATCTTATTTTAAAAAAGAGGTAATAGTGTGCAGGAAGAATATGATGTGTTTCTGCTGACAAAGTCTCCATCTAATCTACGGTCGGAGTTATGTCTTAAACTGGTTACTCGCTCTGGAAATGCCAGAATTTACCTTGCAGGAGATGGAGTATATCATCTGCTTTCCGGTATACTAGAACTACCCGGATACACAGTTTATGCCTGTCAGGAAGATCTCAAGGCTAGAGCTATAAACGTTAGAGAGAAAGTTATAATTCCGGACAACTTTTATTCCGTTCTTGTAGAGGATATGATGGAGCACTGTAAACGCGCATACACGTTTTAAATGACGATTTGCAGATTACAACAAGAGTCAACTGAAAGGAAAGTTATAATGGCTGAAAAGCTCCCACCTGAGTTTATTAAGGAATTAGAATTCGTGAGTAAGTTACACGAGCAGGCAGTCTGCAACAAAGAGAAGTGCAGAGAGTTTAGCGAAACTTTATCTAACCTTCTTGTCAGGCTCGAAGACATGAAGTACTACAGGACA
>DUGT01000161.1:9019-10892 GCA_013331275.1 Methanosarcina sp.
ATGAAAGAGGCAGTGAAAGAAGCACTCTTATAGGTGACATGACTTTATGAAAAAACTAACTTAATAAAACCTTAGATTCCTTTAAAATCGTTGTACAATAAATCATTGTGCGATAATACATTAGACCTTTTCTATTTTGTTTTTGTGAGGTACTCGGATAGATTGCTTTTGTCCTTTTCTCTATTTGTCTCTATTATAAGTTAATTTGCTGTTTCTTATTACTTTAGTGTGAAAAACAGAAAGATTTTCTTTTTCTATTAATTTTACTTAAGGATCATGACTCTGAAAATAATTTTCATAAATATTGAACGATAAAATAATATAACTATAATTTTAAATAGTATATGAGTATAATTGCATATACTCATATAGTGGTGGTGATGCCGCGGATATTGTGCAAATATTTAAGGCGCTTGCTGATGAAAACAGACTACGGATACTGAATCTTTTAAGAAACGGTGAATTATGCGTCTGTGATATTGAAGCAGTTCTGAATATTAAACAATCCAATGTTTCCAGGCATCTTAATAAGTTGAAAACGACAAAGATTATCGTCTCCGAAAAAAAATCTCAGTGGGTTTATTACCGGCTTAATGAGGAAATTTTTCTAAAGTATCCTTTTCTCTTAATCATTCTCAACGACGAAATTGGAAAGACCAGCATTTGCGAAGAAGACTTATCTTTGTTGGAAAAATTCAAAATAAGCGGTAGATCTTGCGAGTAACTATCTAAAATAATTGTTTTCATTACAACAGAGGAAGATCATATGGAAAAGTCCACTGTATCAAAATTATCATTTTTAAATCGTTATTTAACTGTTTGGATTTTCCTGGCTATGTTTATCGGTGTAGCTTTAGGCTTTGTTTTTCCCGGCTTTTCGGAATTTTTGCAGAGCCTTTCTATTGGCACTACATCTATTCCCATTGCCATTGGATTAATAGTTATGATGTATCCTCCACTGGCACGAGTTAAATATGAGGAATTAGGCAAGGTTTTCAAAAATCATAAAGTATTGGTTTTGTCTTTACTGCAAAACTGGATTATTGGCCCTGTTTTGATGTTTATCCTGGCAATAATATTTTTGAGGGACTATCCCGAGTACATGGTAGGCGTGATTCTAATAGGGCTAGCAAGATGTATTGCCATGGTAATTGTATGGAACACTCTGGCAGACGGAGACAATGAGTATGCTGCTGCTTTGGTCGCCTTCAATTCTATCTTTCAGTTAGTCTTCTATTCCGTCTTTGCTTACTTCTTCATAACTGTACTGCCTGAATGGCTGGGACTTAGTGGTATGGAAATAGATGTCTCTATGAGAGACGTTGCCCAGAGTGTTGCCATTTACCTTGGAATTCCTTTCGCTGCTGGCTTTTTAACCCGCTACTTCCTGCGTCCTTCAAGAGGAGCAAAATGGTATGACGAAGAGTTCATTCCCAGAGCAGGTCCTATTTCGCTTTACGCTCTACTGTTTACGATTATTGTAATGTTTTCATTAAAAGGCGAATATATTGTTACTTTACCTTTAGATGTTGTAAGGATTGCAATTCCTCTCTTAATCTACTTCGTAGTTATGTTTGGGATCTCCTTTTTTATTGCTATGAAGTTAGGGGTAAATTACGGACAGACGACATCCCTTTCTTTTACCGCAGCCAGCAATAATTTCGAACTGGCAATTGCAGTGGCAGTAGCAGTTTTCGGCATAGATTCCGGGCAAGCATTTGCAGCGGTAGTAGGCCCTCTGATTGAAGTGCCCGTTATGATAGGACTTGTCAATGTTGCACTTTACTGGAGAAAGAAATATTGTATCTCCTTCAAAACATGTGGGGGATAATAAACTCAAACTTTTGCTGACTATTAAAAATTTAGCCCATTT